>NZ_JABMCU010000309.1:0-2541 GCF_013179605.1 Enterobacter sp. CM29
CGATTAAATCTTCAGCTATCGCGTGGGTAATGTCATGCAACAGTCCCGTCAGGTGCGGCAACATATCGCGGTCAAAATGCGAAACCAGCAGCACGTGGTTTAACGCCCGGCAGTAGTCACATTTCGTTTCTGTATCTTCCAGCAACCACTCTTTTTGTCGCGGCTGTTCCGCTTCGTCCTCAAATTCCACCACCTGAAAATCACGCATGGATTCTGTGAGGCCGGATTTTACCTCTTCCAGATAAGCTCCGAGACAGCGGCAAACGGGCTGCGTTTGTGGGAGAGATTTGCAGTCGAGAAGGATTTCGGTGAGCAGCTTGCAGCGCTCGGCCAGGGTTGGGAGATCGGGGTTGAGGGAGAGTTCGGTGTAGAGCTGGGCGAAGCTATTAATATTAGTCATATGTAATCCTTTATGCACGCAAGATTGTCTGTGCACACACTTTCAGGACGCCAATCCCGGCACCCGATTTTGCAGGTGCGACGCCATTTTATTACTGTAGATTTATCCAGCAACTGACTTCGAAAGAAACTGGAAAGCGCCTCGCAAAATTCCTCTGCGGCCTGATGCCCTCACCCCAGCCCTCTCCCACTGGGAGAGGGAGCAAACAAAAAAAACGGCAACCGAAGTTGCCGTTTTGCTTTTACCTTTTAACTCAGTGAGCCGCTTCCGGCTTGTGCTTCGCCGCACTCTGGAAATCGTACGTCAGTTCGTTCTTCGCCTGATCCAGCGCCACGGTCACCTGGCCGCCGTCAACCAGCGAGCCAAACAGCAGCTCGTTCGCCAGCGGTTTCTTCAGGTTGTCCTGAATCACGCGCGCCATCGGACGGGCACCCATCGCACGGTCGTAGCCTTTCTCAGCCAGCCAGTTGCGGGCCTCCTGGCTCACTTCCAGCGACACGCCTTTCTGATCCAGCTGAACCTGCAGCTCGACGATGAACTTATCCACCACCTGATGGATCACCTCGGTAGACAGGTGATCGAACCAGATAATGTTGTCCAGACGGTTACGGAACTCCGGCGTGAAGATCTTCTTGATCTCCTCCATCGCATCGGTGCTGTTATCCTGATGGATCAGGCCGATGGATTTGCGCTCGGTTTCACGCACCCCGGCGTTGGTGGTCATCACCAGCACCACGTTGCGGAAATCGGCCTTGCGCCCGTTGTTATCGGTCAGCGTCCCGTTGTCCATCACCTGCAACAGGATGTTGAACACGTCCGGGTGCGCTTTCTCAATTTCATCAAGAAGCAGTACCGCGTGCGGATGCTTGATCACCGCGTCGGTGAGCAGGCCGCCCTGGTCAAAGCCCACGTAGCCCGGAGGCGCACCAATCAAACGGCTGACGGTGTGACGCTCCATATACTCGGACATATCAAAGCGCAACAGCTCAATGCCCAGCGCTTTGGAGAGCTGCACCGTTACCTCGGTTTTACCCACACCGGTCGGGCCGGCGAACAGGAAGGAACCGACAGGCTTGTGGTCATGCCCCAGGCCAGCACGGGCCATCTTGATCGCTTCGGTTAAGGCCTCAATGGCTTTATCCTGACCAAAGACCAGCATTTTCAGGCGATTGCCGAGGGTGCGCAGCGTATCACGGTCGCTCTGAGAGACGCTCTTCTCAGGGATACGTGCGATACGGGCCACCACGGACTCGATATCCGCTACGTTCACGGTTTTCTTACGCTTGCTCGCTGGCATCAGGCGCGCACGCGCACCCGCTTCATCAATCACGTCGATCGCTTTATCCGGCAGATGACGATCGTTAATGTATTTCACCGCCAGCTCCACCGCCGCACGCACCGCTTTCGCGGTGTAACGCACGTCGTGGTGCGCTTCGTACTTGGTTTTCAGACCGTTGATGATCTGCACCGTTTCGTCAACCGACGGCTCGGTAACGTCGATTTTCTGGAAACGACGCGCCAGCGCACGATCCTTCTCAAAGATGTTGCTGAACTCCTGGTACGTCGTAGAGCCCATCACGCGGATCTTGCCGCTGGAGAGCAGCGGTTTGATCAGGTTGGCGGCATCTACCTGACCACCGGAAGCCGCGCCTGCGCCGATGATGGTGTGGATCTCATCGATAAACAGGATGCTGTTGGTGTCCTGCTCCAGCTGTTTTAACAGCGCTTTGAAACGTTTTTCAAAATCACCGCGGTATTTGGTGCCCGCCAGCAGCGAGCCAATATCCAGCGAGTAGATGGTGCAGTCGGCAATCACTTCCGGCACGTCGCCCTGCACAATGCGCCAGGCCAGACCTTCGGCAATCGCGGTTTTACCCACGCCAGATTCCCCCACCAGCAGCGGGTTGTTCTTACGGCGACGGCACAGCACCTGGATGGCACGCTCCAGCTCTTTGTCGCGGCCAATCAGCGGGTCGATACCGCCAACGCGAGCAAGCTGGTTAAGGTTGGTGGTGAAGTTTTCCATACGATCCTCCCCGCCTGCTTGCTCTTCATTGCTGTTGATCTGTCCGCTGGGATCCGATGCCTGGTTAGGCTCGTCTTTTCGCGTTCCGTGAGAGATGAAGTTGACCACGTCGAGC
>NZ_JABMCU010000031.1:0-28870 GCF_013179605.1 Enterobacter sp. CM29
CAGACCAGCCCGCTTAGCGGGTTCCGTAGCGGCGAAGCCATTCCTGCTCCAGGGCGTTAACCCAGGCGGCGTGCGGTTCGGGAAGCACATCAGGCGTGCCTGAAGGGGTAAAGGCATGAAGCTGTTTTGCCGCTTTCGCAGGTAGTTTGGCACCATCCAGCACGCTCGGGTCACCCCAGACGGCAGGATCGGCTTTGCGGATCTGCGCCTGCGGTGACAACAGGAAATTTGCCACCACTTTCGCCCCTGCGCTCGCACTGGCATTTGCCGGGATTGCGACAAAATGGACGTTGCCGATCATGCCTTTGAGAAAGCCGAAACTGTAGCTGTCGGCAGGCAGTTCACCGCTCGCCACCTTTTGCATCGCATGGGCGGGGTTAAAGGTGAGCGACAGGTTCAGGCTGCCGCTGGCAAGCAGCGTATCCATGCGCGCAGGCGACGGAGGAAAATCGTTCCCTTCGCGCCACAGCAGGGGATGCAGCGTATCAAGATAGTCCCACAGCGGCGCGGTGATCTCTGCAAAGGTGCCGTCCGGCGCGTTTTTTAACGCCTCCGGATGGGCGGTCAATGCCAGCAGAAGCTGTTCAAGAAACGCCGTGCCGGTAAAATCCGGCGGTCGCGGATAGCTCACCTTGCCAGGGTGCTGCTGAGCGTAAGCCAGCAGCGCGTGGGGATCTGCCGGAGGCATCGGCATACTCGCTTTACGGGCGATGAAGGTTAACTGCGCGCCGCCCCATGGGGATTCCGCCCCATCGGTCGGGATGGCAAAATCTTCCGTGACCGGTTTACGGGTATCGACGTAACGCCAGTTGGGCAGGGTTTGCGCCCAGCCGGTGAGCAGCAGGTTTGCCTCCTTCAGCGTGCGGAAGTTTTCCCCGTTTACCCAGAGTAGATCCACCGACCCGTTACTGCTGCGTCCTGCGGCCTGTTCCGTCTGGATCCGCTTCACCGCATCGGCGGCATCGGCCAGATGAACGATCTTCAGGTTAATGGCGTAGTGCGTTTTCATCTCGTCGCTCACCCAGTCGAGGTAGCGGTTAACGGCCTCGTCACCGCCCCAGGCGTTAAACCAGACGGTCTGCCCGGTGGCCTGTTGCTGAATGGATTGCCAGCTTTCTGCGGCGAAGGCAGAGGTTGCCAGCAGCAGACTCGTCAGAAACGCGCAAAAACGCACCCGGCGCATAATGCCTCACTTTTTAATCGAAGGGATGTAACGGGAAAACAGCCAGCGAGTGACCAGCGGTAATAACCCTAATAGTGTAAAGGCGAACAGCAGTCCCGGCGACAGAATATCGCGCAGCGTGGTGAGTTTTCCCAGCTCGCGTCCGGCGTTCAGAAAAATGACGGTGGCAGGTAGCATCGCAAGCTGGCTGACCCACCAGTAGTGACGCACCTGGATACGGGTTAGCCCCATCAGCAAATTGACCAGAAAGAACGGAAACAACGGCATCAGGCGCAGGGCAAAAAGGTAGCGCGCGCCATCGCGAACCATCCCCACATCGATCGTGTTCATCTGTGCGGCAAAGCGCCGTTGCACCCAGTCACGCAGCAGATAACGGCTGACGAGCATGGCAAGCGTGGCGCCGAGCGTCGAGGCCAATGACACCAACAGCGTCGCCTCCCACAGGTTGAAAATCGCCCCGCCGAGCAGCGTCAGAAGCGCAGCCCCGGGTATCGACAGCGCAGAGACCAGAACGTAAACCGCAAAATAGATCAGCGCGCTCTGAAGGGGCGCCTGCTCCACACGATCGAGCAACGTTTGCTGGTGTATTTTTAGCGTGTCGAGGGAGAGCATGCCCGGAGGAAGCAAAACAACGATTAAAACAAATGCGCCCAGAAGGGCGCACAGGAGACTGATTTTTTTAATATTCACTGAGGATTACAGCTTGAACGTTGCCCATACCGGCGCATGGTCGGACGGTTTTTCCATGCTGCGGATGTCATAGTCGATACCGGTTTCGATGCAGCGTTCGGCCAGGGGGGCGCTCGCCAGCAGCAGATCAATACGCAGGCCCCGGTTGTCATCGAAGCCTTTAGAGCGGTAGTCAAACCACGAGAAGCGATCCTGCGTCTCCGGGTTAGCGGTGCGGAAGGTATCCACCAGCCCCCAGTCAAGCAAGCGCTGCATCCACTCGCGCTCTTCCGGCAGGAAGGAACATTTCCCGGTGCGCAGCCAGCGCTTGCGGCTGTCTTCGCCAATGCCAATGTCCAGATCAGTCGGGCTGATATTCACATCCCCCATGATCAGCACCGGATTATCTTTGTTGAGTTCGGTCGTAAGGTAGTTTTGCAGATCCTGATAAAATTTGGCTTTGGCCGGGAATTTGGTCGGGTGGTCGCGGCTTTCACCCTGCGGGAAGTAACCATTAATCACTGTGATGTTACCCAGCGGGGAAGGCAGCTCAGCCATGATGAGACGACGCTGTGCTTCTTCACCGTCACCCGGAAAGCCACGACGCACCGACACCGGCGTAACTTTGGTCAGCAGCGCAACGCCGTAGTGGCCTTTCTGACCGTGGTAAAAAACGTTATAGCCCAGCTTCGCTACCTCTTCGAGCGGGAACATATCGTCGTGAACTTTTGTCTCCTGCAAGCCGATCACATCTGGCTGATGTTGCTCAACAATCGCTTCGAGCTGGTGAGGCCGGGCACGCAGGCCGTTGATATTAAAAGAGACAAATTTCATAGTCGCTGCCAATGCAAGGTGAATAGTGCAAGGATGGTAGCAGAATTTACGTCGTCTGTTATCCGCTTCGCCCAATTACTGCGACAGATAATGCCGACGGTGCAATATTTGCACCATTTCGACGCGTTTTGCCCTCGAACAGGGCGTAAAGGACCGATAAATTTCGCGAGCGATCACAATTCCAGAATTATATTTGGCATGTGCATACTCTTTCTTGTTTTCGTGCGGCAAAGCGCCGCTTGCCGTAAAAATATTCACTATTTATGCATTAACAGTGAATAACTCCATATTGTAACTCATTGAAATTCTGTTACCCAAATCCGTTTATGCATTTTTATCGCTGGCTGGCATGAACGCTGCAATCTACATTCACAGTGCAAACACTCAATTATTTAACATTTAAACAACCTTTTATTTACCGGATGAGGTCGCTATGTCTCTGTCAGTTACGCGTGAAAATTTTGATGAATGGATGATGCCGGTATACGCTCCGGCGGCTTTTATTCCGGTACGTGGGGAAGGCTCTCGCCTGTGGGATCAGCAGGGCAAAGAGTATATCGACTTTGCGGGTGGGATTGCGGTGAATGCGCTGGGGCATGCAAACCCGGCGCTGCGGCAGGCGCTGAATGATCAGGCGGCGAAATTCTGGCATACCGGCAACGGTTATACCAACGAACCGGCGTTACGTCTGGCGAAGAAGCTGATCGACGCCACTTTCGCAGAAAAAGTCTTTTTCTGTAACTCCGGCGCGGAAGCGAACGAAGCGGCGCTGAAGCTGGCGCGCAAATATGCGCACGATAAATTCGGCCCGCACAAGAGCGGCATCGTAGCCTTTAAAAATGCCTTCCATGGCCGCACGCTGTTTACCGTCAGTGCGGGTGGTCAGCCCTCATATTCTCAGGATTTTGCGCCGCTGCCGCCGGATATCCGTCATGCGGCGTATAACGATTTACACTCTGCCAGCGAGCTGATTGACGACACCACCTGTGCGGTGATTGTCGAGCCCATGCAGGGGGAAGGCGGCGTCATGCCCGCCCAGAAAGCGTTCCTGCAAGGGCTGCGCGAGCTGTGCGATCGGCATAACGCGGTTCTGATTTTTGACGAAGTCCAGACCGGCGTGGGCCGCACGGGTGAGCTGTACGCCTACATGCACTATGGCGTGACCCCGGATGTGCTTTCAACAGCCAAAGCGCTCGGCGGCGGCTTCCCGGTGGGGGCGATGCTGACCACCGATACATTCGCCAGCGTGATGACCGTGGGCACCCATGGCACCACTTACGGCGGTAACCCGCTGGCAACCGCTGTCGCCGGACAGGTGCTGGATATCATCAACACTCCTGAGGTGCTTAGCGGCGTGAAGCAGCGTCACCAGTGGTTTGTTGAGCGTCTTACCGCCATCAATAACCAGACCGGCATGTTCAAAGAGATCCGCGGTCTGGGGCTGTTGATAGGTTGTGAGCTTGCCCCTGAGTTTGCTGGCAAAGCGAAGCTGATTTCACAGGAAGCGGCAAAGCAGGGCGTGTTGGTGTTGATTGCCGGCGCTAACGTGGTGCGGTTTGCCCCTGCGCTGATCGTCAGTGAGGAAGAGGTCAGAACCGGGTTAGATCGTTTTGCGCTGGCCTGCGAACAGGTGAAGTCCGGGGTGTCATCATGATGGTCATCCGTCCCGTTGCGCACGGCGATCTCGCCGGGCTTATGCAGCTTGCCGGTAAGACAGGGGGCGGGCTGACCTCGCTGCCTGCCGATGAAAAAACGCTGTCGGCGCGCATTGAGCGCGCCCTGCAAACCTGGCAGGGGACGTTGCCAAAAAGCGAACAGGGCTATGTGTTCGTGCTGGAAGAGACCGACACGGGAACCGTGGCGGGGATTTGCGCCATCGAGGTGGCCGTCGGGCTCAACGATCCGTGGTACAACTACCGCGTCGGCACGATGGTCCACGCCTCGAAAGAGCTGAACGTCTACAACGCGCTGCCGACGCTCTTTCTCTGTAATGACCATACCGGCGCCAGCGAACTCTGCACCCTGTTTCTCGATCCGGACTGGCGCAAAGAGGGTAACGGTTATCTGCTCTCCAAATCGCGCTTCATGTTTATGGCCGCCTTTCGCGACCGCTTCAACGAAAAAGTGGTCGCGGAGATGCGCGGCGTAATTGATGAGACGGGCTACTCGCCGTTCTGGGAGAGCCTGGGCGAACGCTTCTTCTCCATGGAATTCAGCCGGGCGGATTACCTGTGCGGTACCGGTCAGAAGGCGTTTATCGCCGAGTTAATGCCGAAGCATCCTATTTATACCCATTTCTTAACGCCGGAAGCGCAGGCGGTGATCGGCGAAGTTCACCCGCAAACCGCTCCGGCCCGTGCAGTGCTGGAGAAAGAGGGATTTCGCTACCGTAATTACGTCGACATCTTTGACGGCGGCCCAACGCTGGAATGCGATATTGACCGCGTACGCGCCATCCGAAAAAGCCGCCTGGTTGAGGTTTCAGAAGGCCAGCCCGCGCCGGGCGAGTGGCCAGCCTGCCTGGTCTCGAACGAGAATTACGCCAACTTCCGCGCCATGCTGGTGCGAACCAACCCAACATGCGAGCGTCTGGTACTGACGGCTGCGCAACTGGATGCCCTGAAATGTAACGCTGGCGACACGGTTCGCCTGGTGCGGCTCTGCCCTGAGGAGAAAACAGCATGACTCTATGGATTAACGGTGACTGGGTAACGGGCGAAGGTGATGCGCGGACAAAAACTAACCCGGTCGGCCAGGAGGTGCTCTGGTCGGGGAACGACGCCAGCGCCGGGCAGGTTGAGCAGGCCTGCCAGGCTGCACGCCGCGCGTTTCCGGCATGGGCGAAACGGCCATTCTCCGAGCGCCAGGCGCTGGTTGAGAAATTTGCTGCGCTGCTGGAGGCCAATAAAGTCGAGCTGACCCGCATCATTGCCTGCGAAACCAGCAAGCCGCGCTGGGAGGCAACAACCGAAGTGACGGCGATGATCAATAAAATCGGTATATCGGTGAAGGCGTACCATGCCCGCACCGGTGAGCAGCATACCGGGATGCCGGACGGCGCCGCCACGCTGCGCCACCGTCCGCACGGGGTGTTGGCGGTGTTTGGCCCGTACAACTTCCCCGGGCATCTGCCGAACGGGCATATTGTGCCTGCGCTGCTGGCGGGAAATACCGTTATATTCAAGCCGAGTGAGTTAACCCCCTTAACCGGAGAAGCGGTGGTAAAACTCTGGGAGCAGGCGGGGCTGCCGCCGGGCGTGCTGAATCTGGTGCAGGGCGGGCGTGAAACCGGTCAGGCGCTGAGTGCGCTGAGCGACATTGACGGTCTGCTGTTTACCGGCAGTGCCGGAACGGGTTATCAGCTGCATCGTCAGCTGGCGGGGCAGCCGGAAAAAATTCTGGCGCTGGAGATGGGTGGCAACAACCCGCTGATTGTGGAAGATCCGGATGATATCGATGCTGCGGTCCACCTGACCATTCAGTCGGCATTCATTACCGCCGGACAGCGCTGCACCTGCGCCCGCCGCCTGCTGGTTAAACGCGGCGCGCAGGGGGATGCGTTTCTTAAGCGTCTGGTGGAGGTGAGCGGGCGTCTGGTTCCCGCGAAATGGGATACCGAGCCGCAGCCGTTTATCGGCGGGCTGATCTCCGGGCAGGCGGCGCTGAACGTGCTGAAAGCGTGGCAGGAGCACGTGGCGCGCGGGGCGAAAACCCTGCTGGAGCCGAAGCAGGTAATGCCGGGCACATCGCTGCTGACGCCGGGGATTATTGAGATGAGTGCGACGAGCAACGTGCCGGATGAAGAGGTCTTTGGCCCGCTGCTGTGCGTCTGGCGCTATGACGATTTTGCATCGGCGATCGAGATGGCCAACAACACCCGCTACGGCCTGTCGAGCGGCCTGATATCCCCGCATCGCGAGAAATTCGACCAGCTGCTGCTGGAAGCGCGCGCCGGGATCGTGAACTGGAACAAACCGCTGACCGGCGCGGCGAGCACCGCGCCGTTTGGTGGCGTAGGGGCATCGGGCAACCATCGCGCCAGCGCCTGGTATGCCGCCGATTACTGCGCGTGGCCGATGGCAAGCCTGGAAACCCCGGCGCTGACGCTGCCGGAGACGCTGAATCCGGGGCTGGATTTTACAGAGGGTGACGCCCATGAAAGCGCGTGAGGTTAACTTTGACGGACTGGTGGGGTTGACGCACCACTATGCCGGGCTGTCGTTCGGCAATGAAGCTTCGACGAAGCACCGTTTCCAGGTCTCGAACCCGAAGCTGGCGGCCAAGCAGGGGCTATTGAAAATGAAGGCGCTGTCCGATGCCGGTTTCCCGCAGGCGGTGATCCCGCCGCAGGAGCGGCCGAACGTGGCCGTGCTGCGCCAGCTGGGCTTCAGCGGTACGGATGAACAGGTGGTTGAAAAAGCCGGTACGCAGTCCCCACAGCTGCTTTCCGCGGCCAGTTCAGCCTCTTCAATGTGGGTAGCGAATGCCGCCACCGTCGCGCCGTCGGCGGATACGCTGGACGGCAAAGTGCATCTGACCGTCGCTAACCTGAACAACAAATTCCACCGCGCCAGCGAAGCGGAGACCACCGGGCGCGTGCTGCGCGCCATTTTTAATCATGATGCGCATTTTGAGGTGCATTCGGCGCTGCCGCAGGTCGCGATGTTTGGCGACGAAGGGGCGGCAAACCACAACCGTCTGGGTGGCGATTACGGCGATCCAGGCTTGCAGCTGTTTATCTATGGACGGGAAGAGGGCGGCCACGCCGCGCCGGTTCGTTATCCGGCGAGACAAACCTTAGCCGCAAGCCAGGCGGTTGCACGGCTGAACCAGGTTAATCCTACTCAGGTGATTTTTGCCCAGCAAAATCCGCAGGTGATCGACCAGGGCGTGTTTCATAACGACGTGATTGCCGTTTCCAACCGTCAGGTGCTGTTCTGCCACGAGCAGGCGTTTGCCCGTCAGGAAAAGTTGCTTGCCACGCTGCGCGAACGCGTGCCGGGATTTATGCCGATTCAGGTGCCCACGCAGGCGGTAAGCGTGCAGGATGCGGTCGAAACGTATCTGTTCAACAGCCAGCTGCTGAGCCGGGATGACGGCAGCATGATGCTGGTGCTGCCGCAGGAGTCCCGCAACCATCAGGGTGTCTGGCGCTATCTCAGCGAACTGGTGCAGGCGGATAACCCGATTGATGAACTGCGCGTGTTTGATCTGCGGGAAAGTATGGCTAACGGCGGGGGACCGGCGTGCCTGCGACTGCGCGTGGTGTTAACGCCGGAGGAAATGCAGGCCGTGAATCCGTCGGTGATGATGAACGACACGCTGTTCAATACCCTCAATGACTGGGTGGACCGCTACTATCGTGACCGTCTGGTTCAGGCCGATCTGGTTGATCCGCAGCTGCTGCGCGAAGGCCGCGAGGCGCTGGATGCATTATCGACCATCCTGCAACTGGGATCGGTTTATCCGTTCCAGCGCTAAGGAGACGATATGGAAAACTTTCTGGCGCTGACGCTGGCTGAAGAGACACCGGAGCGGCACGAGGGGGAAGGCCCTTCGTTCCACTGGCGATGGCTGGGGCCGGGCGTGCTTGAACTGACGCCGACGGGGCAATATAACCTGTCGCTGCTGCTTTCTACCGGCATTCACGGGAATGAAACCGCGCCTGTGGAGATTGTCGATCTGTTGCTGCGCGCGCTGTATCGCGCAGAGATCACGCTGCACTGTCGTCTGCTGGTGGTACTGGGAAATCCGCCTGCGCTGGCGCAAAACAAACGGTATCTCGTGAGCGACATCAACCGAATGTTTGGCGGCCGCTGGGCGCAATTTCCACAGAGTGATGAAACGACACGTGCGCAATGGCTGGAGAAGGTGGTCACGGCGTTTTTTGCCGGGGCGGGGGAAACGCGCTGGCACCTCGATCTGCATACCGCCATCCGCGCCTCGTACCACGTACGTTTTGGCGTGTTACCGCAGCGCCATCAGCCGTGGGATGAGGCGTTTCTGACCTGGCTTGGCGACGCGGGACTGGAAGCGCTGGTTTTCCACCAGACGCCGGGCGGTACGTTTACCCACTTCACCTGCGAGAATTTCGGCGCGCTGTCCTGCACGCTGGAGCTGGGAAAAGCGCTGCCGTTCGGGCAAAACGACCTGACGCGTTTTGCCCCTACGCATCGGGCGCTTCGGGCGTTGCTCGCAGGGGTTGCGCCGGAACCCACCCGGGAACCCGTCGTGCGCTATCGGGTCGTACAGCAGATCACGCGTCAAAGCGAAGCTTTCCAGCTTCATATGGCTCCCCATACGCTGAACTTCACGCCGTTTCGCCAGGGCGTCCTGCTGGCGGAAGATGGTGAGACGCGTTATGCGGTACAGAACCCCACGGAATATGTTTTATTTCCTAACCCGTCAGTCGCGTTTGGTTTACGAGCCGGGTTGATGCTGGAAAAAATGCCCTGATCGTCTCCCCTCGCGCAGACCGGAGGGGAAACGAAGAATTAATTTCTTAACGTTAAAAACGCTCTGGTAGTGTTTGCGGAATATTCCTGGAGAATTGCTTTATTATTAAACGGTACTTCGCTATACTCCTCCACAATCTCTTTAAAATCATCCTGTTGAATATTTTTGTTTCATCTCTCCACGCTTTTTCCTTAATTTCTCCATAATTGGCGAAAACGTGTTTTTTATACTTTCATTGTTTTACCGTTGCTCTGACTAATTGACGATAAACCCCGTAAAGTTAATCTCGTCAACACGGCATAGCGCCGAAGAATAACTGAAAGTAAGGAAAGACATTATGCGTAAATTAACTGCACTGTTTGTTGCCTCTACCCTGGCTCTGGGCGCTACCAGCATGGCGTTCGCCGCCGATACCGCGACCACTACCGCCGCGCCGGCAGAAGGCAAAATGATGATGCATCATAAAGGCAAGCCGGGTATGCATCATGAGATGATGATGTTTAAAGATCTGAACCTGACCGATGCGCAGAAGCAGCAGATCCGCGACATCAGGAAAAGTCAGCGTGACCAGATGAAACGTCCTCCGCTGGAAGAGCGCCGCGCGATGCATGACATCATTGCCAGCGACAGCTTCGACAAAGCAAAAGCAGAAGCGCAGATCGACAAAATGGCCGAGCAGCATAAAGCGCGCATGCTGGCCCACATGGAAACCCAGAACAAGATTTACAACATTCTGACGCCGGAACAGAAAAAGCAATTTAATGCCAATTTTGAGAAGCGTCTGACAGAACGTGCAGCGCCGGAAGGTAAAATGCCTGCACCAGCCGAATAATCGGTTCACTCTCTTAAGACCGCCGGGCTCCTGTCTACACAAGCGAAAACGCTGTGGACAGGACCGGCGGTTTTTCTTTTGCCCCATGCCTAAGGTCTGGCCTTACCGTTGCCGATAATACGTCTGTGAAAATGCCCTGGCGCACGGTGCGTCCTTCAGGAGTGGTCATGGAATTCTTTGATATCCGTAAAATACCCGTCAGTCTCTGGCGTAACGGCGCGGGCGAGACGCGTGAGATTTGCTGTTTCCCTCCCGCGACGCGGGATTTTTCCTGGCGGGCCAGCATCGCCTCCATCGCCAGTAACGGCGAATTCTCCGCGTTTCCGGGCGTTGACCGGGTGATTACGCTGCTGGAAGGAGGCGAGGTGACGCTGGATGCGGGGAGGGCGTTTTGCCATACCCTGAAACACCATCAGCCTTACGGCTTTGCGGGCGATTTGACGGTGAAAGCCGTGCTCACGGAGGGGCAGATGTCAATGGATTTCAATGTCATGACCCGACGGGAGCACTGCCAGGCAAAAGTGCGCGTTGCTACCCGGACGTTCACTACCTTCGCATCACGTGGTGGCGTGGCGTTCGTATTAAGCGGCGCCTGGCAACTGGGCGATAAATTACTGACCGCCGATCAGGGCGCCAGCTGGCAAGAGGGCAGCCATACCCTCCGTCTACTGGAAACGAAGGGGTCGCTGCTGTTCAGTGAAATTACCTGGCTGCCAGGTCATTGAGCATGACTATCTCATATTTACCGGTTAACAGCGGCTTACAGAGAATTTTGTAGCCATCCTGATCGAACCCGGCAGGTGTACGCAGCAGGGCGGCAGCGTCATCCAGACTTTCAACCGCGCCAAGCCAGAGCCAGTTGCGGATGACGTGATAGTGCGTCATCGCATCGCGGGTCTCTTTCAACGCCACCGCGCCTTCCCACGGCCAGCAGTTGACGCTGATTGAGGCCAGGCCAGCCATAAATCGGGCATGATGTTCTTCAACGCTCTCTTTTCCACAGCACGCCCCGGCGCAGCGTTTCAACGCGGAGCGGAAACAGGCGCGACCGCGGGTAGTCGCTTCCAGTCCTAACAGGCCGTAACAAAGCTGTAATTCATCAGCAAGGGATTGCAGAGTTTGCAGTGCGGCACGTTTGTTGGCAAACAGACCGTAAAGATTCGGTTCATGCGAAAAATCCACTTCCCGGGCATAAACGACCTGCGGTTTTCCCGCGTTAACCTGCAAGGAACACAGCTGGCGGTTGCGGCGCAGGCGTTTGTTAAACAGCGGCTGCTGTTCCTTGATGAGCCGGGCTTCGAGCAGAAGCGCGCCCAGTTCACCTGCCGTCTCGATCCAGGTGATCCGCCGGGACTGTCTGAGCATCGACGCTTCGTCCGGCGTACGCAGGTGCGACATCACCCGAGTGCGGATATTTACGCTTTTGCCGATATAGAGCGGCATGGTGTCGCTGTCGCCGTGGAAGAAATAGACGCCAGGCTGTTTAGGCAGCGCCTCAAGCCAGGGGCGAAGATGCTCGGGATATTCGTAGATAGCCGCCGCTTCAAACTCAAGACGCGGGGCGGATTGACGCCTGCTCACATACTGCTCCATATACTGTTCAGGCATACAGTGTAGCAGGTGTTTGGTGGTTAAAAAAGAGCCGGGTGGCGGCTACGCCTTACCCGGCCTGCAAAACTGAGTTACCGTTTTGCTTTTACTTTTTCCAGAAATCATCAAACACCGTAATGGGTGGACGGCGTTTGTGCTCGGTTTTCAGATACCAGCCTTCAATAATTTTTGCGGTACCTTCGTCGAGCGTTTTGCCTTCCAGATAATCATCGATGTTGTCATAGGTCACACCCAGCGCGGCTTCATCCGGCAGGGAAGGGCGATCGTCTTCCAGGTCTGCCGTTGGCGCCTTCTTATACAGGTGCTCCGGGCAGCCCAACGCCGCCAGCAGTTGCTTACCCTGACGCTTGTTCAGGCGGAAGAGGGGGTTGATGTCCGTGCCGCCATCGCCGTATTTGGTGAAGAAACCGGTGATGGCTTCCGCGGCGTGGTCGGTGCCGACGACGACCCCTTTGGTCATCCCTGCGATACTGTACTGCGCTTTCATGCGCTCACGGGCTTTCTCGTTGCCACGAACAAAATCGCTCAGTTCAATACCGGCTTCACGCAAGGCCTGCTCGCTTGCCAGTACCGAACCTTTGATGTTTACGGTAAGAACACGGTCCGGCTGAATAAAGGCGATCGCATCCTGACAGTCCTGCTCGTCGGCCTGCACGCCATACGGCAGACGTACGGCAATAAATTGCAGTGCGGTGTCACCGGTCTCGTCACGCAGCTCGGTGATGGCCATCTGGCTAAGTTTACCGGCCAGAGTGGAGTCCTGACCGCCGCTGATACCCAGTACCAGCGTCTTCAGGAAAGGGTGTGCGGACAGGTAAGCTTTCAAAAAATCAACGCTACGACGGATCTCTTCATTGGCATTAATCGCAGGTTTCGCGCCCAGCGCCTGAATAATTTCTTGTTGCAGAGCCATTACGCCCTCCCTATGCAGAACCAAACAGAAAGTGTGATCTGTTAAAACTAACCCTTTGTCGGGGAAACGACAAGGATCACAGTTTTGAGTGTACTGTTTTACAGCGATTTAGCAGCTTATCGTTGTTTTATTAGAATTTTCCGAAATTCGTCTGGCGTAACTCGTAAAGTTGAACAATAGTAATTTTTATCCCATGCTTAGTTAACACGCTGATAAACAAGAGGACGGAATATGAACAAGAACGTAGCAGGAATTTTAAGCGCAGCGGCGGTACTGACTATGCTGGCTGGGTGTACAGCTTACGATCGCACCACAGATCAGTTCACACAGCCAGTGGTAAAAGACGTCAAAAAAGGCATGACGCGTTCCCAGGTTGCAGCCATTGCCGGTAAACCTTCTTCAGAAGTCACTATGATCCACGCGCGTGGCACCTGCCAGACCTATATTCTGGGTCAACGTAATGGTAAGGCAGAAACCTACTTTGTCGCCCTGGATGATACCGGTCACGTGATCAATTCGGGCTACCAGACCTGCGCTGAATACGACACCGATCCACAGGCACCTAAGGCGCAGTAACCGCGCTTGCCTGAAAGTGTTAACAAACCGGCCTGATGGCCGGTTTTTTTATGCATACGTAAATCTTATTTCTTAGCGCGAAATATTTGCCTGAAATGTGAAGGTAGTCAACAAGCCAGGTCAATGAGAGACAATTTGAGTCTATCCAGAATTATCCCCTCCCTGTACCATTGCGTATACTCACTTCAACGACAAACAATGTTCAGCACACTGCCCGTCAGCCAGGATAGCGAGTCGAGTGATAGCGCGACGGCGGTCAGTCCAATAAGAGGGAAATTATCATGGAAAAGAAACATATCTACTTGTTCTGCTCTGCGGGCATGTCCACTTCGCTGCTGGTTTCAAAAATGCGCGCGCAGGCCGAAAAATATGAAGTCCCTGTGGTGATTGAGGCGTTTCCGGAAACGCTGGCGGGCGAAAAGGGCCAGACAGCAGATGTAATTTTACTCGGGCCGCAAATCGCTTATATGCTGCCAGAAATTCAACGTTTGCTCCCTAATAAGCCGGTCGAAGTGATCGATTCCGTTTTATACGGCAAGATTGATGGTTTAGGTGTATTAAAAGCTGCTGTTGCGGCGATTAAAAAAGCTGCTAATTAATTTTTTATTTTTCCCGTCAAAGAGTTATTTCACACACAATACGCCGTAACGGTCGTTGCGGCATTTAAGGGTATTTTCCTATGAGTAAAGTCATCGCTTCACTTGAAAAGGTACTCCTTCCTTTTGCTGTTAAAATAGGAAAGCAGCCTCACGTTAATGCCATTAAGAACGGCTTTATTAAATTAATGCCGTTGACATTAGCCGGGGCAATGTTCGTTTTAATTAACAACGTTTTTCTCAGCTTTGGAGAAGGTTCCTTTTTTTATTCATTAGGAATTAGGTTAGATGCTTCCACTATTGAAACCCTTAATGGTTTAAAAGCCATTGGCGGCAACGTATACAACGGTACGTTGGGTATTATGTCGCTAATGGCGCCTTTCTTTATTGGAATGGCCCTGGCGGAAGAGCGTAAGGTGGATCCGCTGGCGGCGGGCTTACTGTCCATTGCCGCGTTTATGACCGTCACGCCGTACAGCGTGGGCGACGCTTACGCCGTGGGCGCCAACTGGCTGGGTGGGGCAAACATCATTTCCGGTATTATTATCGGACTGGTGGTGGCCGAAATGTTCACCTTTATTATTCGCCGCAACTGGGTTATCCGCTTGCCGGATAGCGTTCCGGCCTCCGTTTCTCGTTCATTTTCCGCGTTGATACCGGGCTTCATTATTCTCTCCATCATGGGGATTATTGCCTGGGCGCTCTCTCACTGGGGAACTAACTTCCACCAGATCATTATGGACTCTATCTCAACGCCGCTGGCGTCGATGGGTAGCGTGGTCGGTTGGGCGTATGTCATCTTTACCTCCCTGCTGTGGTTCTTCGGCGTGCATGGTTCACTGGCACTGGCGGCGCTGGACAGCGGTATTATGACCCCATGGGCACTGGAAAACGTCGCGCTTTACCAGCAGTACGGCTCCGTCGATGCGGCGCTGGCGGCCGGTAAAACCTTCCATGTGTGGGCGAAGCCGATGCTTGACTCCTATATCTTCCTGGGCGGTACCGGGGCGACGTTGGGTCTGATCATCGCGGTCTTTATTGTCTCTCGCCGCGCCGACCATCGTCAGGTTGCGAAGCTGGCCCTGCCGTCAGGCATCTTCCAGATTAACGAGCCGATCCTGTTTGGTCTGCCAATTATCATGAACCCGGTGATGTTCATTCCTTTCATCCTGGTTCAGCCGCTGCTGGCCGCGATTACGCTGACGGCATACTACCTGGGCATTATCCCGCCGGTGACCAACATTGCGCCGTGGACGATGCCAGCTGGTCTGGGCGCGTTCTTCAACACCAACGGTAGCGTGGCCGCCTTCCTGCTGGCGATATTCAACCTCGGGATTGCAACCCTGCTCTACATGCCGTTCGTGGCGATTGCGAACAAGGCTGCAACGGTTATCGATGAAGAAGAGAGCGAGGAGGATATCGCCCTCGCACTGAAATTCTAAAATTGCACGGCGCGGGGGAACCCGCGCCAGCGTAAAGGAGCTTAAAGATGTTAGATTTAGAGAGTATCGTTGCCGAAGAAACCGCAGTGAACGATCTGGAAGAGGTGGTGATGGGGCTCATCATCAATTCCGGGCAGGCGCGAAGCCTGGCGTATGCGGCGCTTAAGCAGGCTAAGCAGGGCGATTTTGTTGCCGCGAAAACCATGATGGAGCAGTCCCGTACGGCGTTAAACGAAGCGCATCTGGTGCAGACGAAACTCATCGAAAGCGACCAGGGCGAAGGGAAGATGAAAGTGAGTCTGGTGCTGGTACATGCGCAGGATCACCTGATGACATCCATGCTGGCGCGCGAGATGGTAGCGGAGCTCATCGAGCTTCACGAGAAGATGCAGTAAGTCTGAACAGGCACCAGGAGGTCAGCACGATGGAAATCAAAACCGCACATGAGCAGCAGCTGTTTAATGGCAAGAATTTTCACGTGGTGATTTACAACAAAACGGAGAGCGCCAGCGGTCTGCACCAGCATGACTACTACGAGTTCACGATTGTTCTGACCGGCCGCTACTATCAGGAGATCAACGGTAAGCGCGTCCTGCTTGAGCGTGGCGATTTCGTCTTCCTGCCGATGGGGTCCTATCACCAGAGCTTTTATGAGTTTGGTGCGACGCGCATTCTTAACGTAGGGGTGAGCAGGCGTTTCTTCGAGAAGCACTATCTGCCGCTGGTTCCGTTCTGCTTTGTGGCGTCACAGGTCTATCGCGTTAAAAATGAGTTTATGACCTGGATTGAAACGGTTATCGCCTCGCTGAATTTCCGCGACAATGAATTTGATGAATTTATTGAAACCGTGACGTTCTACGTCATGAACCGTCTTCGCCATCACCGTGAAGAACAGCAGGTGGTGGATGATATTCCTCAGTGGCTGCGCAGTACCGTGGAGCTGATGCACGACAAAGGACAGTTCAGCGATAACGCCCTGGAAAACATGGTGGCGCTGTCGGGTAAATCGCAGGAATATTTAACGCGCGCCACGCAGCGCTATTACCGTAAAACGCCTGTTCAAATTATTAATGAAATCCGCATCAATTTTGCCAAAAAACAGCTGGAAATTACTAACTACTCTGTCACCGATATCGCTTACGAATCGGGTTACAGCAGCCCCAGCCTGTTTATTAAAACCTTTAAGAAAATGACTTCATTCACACCGAACAGTTACCGCAAAAATTTAACGGTAATTAATTAACTTTCGGCGGTTATCCGCCAGGAATATTGACGTAATGGCTTGCCCAGATAGCGGGAAGAGTACGCTATACCTTGCAGGCGATTACCCTGATAAGCTAAGGGAGAGTTTATGCAAAAGAAATTAAAAGTGGTAACCATTGGTGGCGGCAGCAGCTATACCCCGGAATTACTTGAAGGTTTCCTGAAACGTTATCATGAATTACCGGTCAGCGAATTATGGCTGGTGGATGTTGAAGAAGGTCAGGAGAAGCTAAATATTATTTTTGAACTGTGCAAACGCATGGTTGAAAAAGCAGGCGTGCCTTTAACCGTGCATAAAACGCTGGATCGCCGCCAGGCGCTGAAAGATGCTGACTTCGTGACCACCCAGCTGCGCGTCGGCCAGCTGAAGGCGCGTGAGCTGGACGAGCGTATTCCGCTGAGCCACGGTTATCTGGGCCAGGAAACCAACGGGGCAGGTGGCCTGTTTAAAGGTCTGCGTACGATTCCGGTCATTTTTGACATCATTAAAGACGTGGAGGAGATCTGCCCGAACGCGTGGGTGATTAACTTTACCAACCCGGCCGGGATGGTCACCGAGGCAGTCTATCGTCACACCGGTTTCAAACGCTTTATCGGCGTCTGCAATATTCCGATCGGCATGAAGATGTTCATCCGCGATGTGCTGGCGCTAACCGATAACGATGAATTGTCCATTGACCTGTTCGGCCTGAACCACATGGTCTTTATCAAGGATGTGATTGTGAACGGGCAATCGCGCTTTGCGGAGCTGCTTGATGGCGTTGCCTCTGGTCGCCTGACCGCGGCCTCGGTGAAAAACATCTTCGATCTGCCGTTCAGCGAAGGGCTGATCCGCTCCCTGAATCTGCTGCCGTGCTCGTATCTGCTTTACTACTTCAAGCAGAAAGAGATGCTGGCGATTGAAATGGGCGAATACTACAAAGGTGGCGCACGCGCTCAGGTTGTACAGAAAGTAGAGAAGCAGCTTTTTGATTTGTATAAAGATCCGAACCTGAACGTCAAACCGAAAGAGCTTGAGCAGCGCGGTGGGGCATACTATTCAGATGCCGCGTGTGAAGTGATCAACGCCATTTACAATGACAAGCAGGCCGAGCACTATGTGAACGTTCCGCATCATGGGCACATCGACAATATCCCGGCAGACTGGGCCGTAGAGATGACCTGCATCCTTGGGCGCGAGGGTGCAAAACCGCATCCCCGCATTACCCACTTCGACGATAAGGTGATGGGCCTGATTCACACCATCAAAGGCTTTGAAGTGGCGGCGAGCAATGCGGCCCTGAGCGGCGAGCTGAATGACGTGCTGCTGGCGCTGAACCTGAGCCCGCTGGTGCATTCTGACCGTGACGCTGAAAAACTCGCGAGTGAGATGATCCTGGCGCATGAGAAATGGCTGCCAAACTTTGCTGCAACGGTTGAGAAACTGAAACTCACACACCGTTAAGAGGAGGCGCGATGGAAAACCTGCTGATCGTCAATGCCGATGATTTCGGCCTGTCAAAAGGGCAGAACTACGGCATTATCGAAGCCTGTCGCCGGGGCGTCGTGACCTCTACAACAGCGCTCATCAACGGTGAGGCGGTGGAACATGCGGCGCAGCTAAGCCGTGAGCTGCCCGAACTGGGCGTGGGCATGCACTTTGTGCTGACGCTTGGGTTGCCCCTTTCACCGATGCCGGGGCTGACGCGCGACGGACAACTGGGTAAATGGATTTGGGAAATGGCGGAGCAGGACGCTTTGCCACTTGATGAGATTGCCCGCGAGCTGGACTGCCAGTTTAACCGCTTTGTGGATGTGTTTGGCCGCGAGCCCACCCATATCGACAGTCATCATCATGTGCATATGATCCCGGCGATTTTCCCGCTTGTGGCAGAATTTGCCAAACGTAAAGGCGTGGCGATGCGCGTGGATCGGGAGGTGCGCGGACTGCCGGACGTTGCGGTGACGTCAACGGAGGGGTTCAGCAGCGCATTTTATGGCGACGATATCGACGAAGCGCTGTTCCTGAAGGTGCTGGATGCCTCCGCCGCAAAAGGGGAGCGCTCGCTTGAGGTAATGGCGCATCCGGCGTTTGTCGATAACATCGTACGTAAGAGCGCCTACTGCTGGCCGCGTCTGGCGGAACTGGACGTGCTAACGTCGGCGTCGTTGAAGTATGCGATTGCCGAGCGTGGGTATCGTCTGGGGACGTTCAGGGATTTGTGAGCAAAATAAAGCCCGGGGACGGCTTCGCCTTACCGGGCCTACAACATCAGTCGAAATATAGGCCGGGTAAGCGTAGCGCCACCCGGTTTTTTTTACGCCGGTATCTGGTCAATCTTGCTGCTGCGCGACCACACGCGGTGCGCGGCGAGCAGGTCAAACAGCCGGGTCATAAACGCATCGTCAATGTTATCACCTTCGACAATGCCTTCTTCCCCTTGATCCGGTACCTTCAGCAGCGATTTAAACTTCCGCGCATCGCCTGCGAGGGCGATTGGCTTCAGGTGCTTATAGGCTTCCAGCAGATAATAGGCGGCATCACCGTTACCGAGCAAACTCTCAACGTCGCCGCACGGCATAATCACCGCATCAACCGTCAGGGACGGTGCCCCGGCGAAGGTCGCAGCAATCGGCAGGACGGAGCCATCATCGGCCGTCACTTCACCCATGCGTGAGTAAAGCAGTTTGGCATGTACGCCCTGAGTCTTGAGCGCCCTCATGATCCCCAGCACGTCGCTGGCGCGCGGTTTATCGTTCAGCAGGATAGCCACTACGCGGCCTTTGATCGACCCGCCAGGTACCGCGTACAGGCTCAGGGACGGATCCTTCTTCAGCCCGTTCACGTCTTTAGGCGGTGCAGCATGGCATTGCTCGTCAGTCAGCGTAATGCCGAGATTATTCGCCACGCCCTGAGCAAGCTGGATATCAATATGCGCCAGATGGTCGACCACGCGCTCGCGAATGTAGGTACGCACCACTTTGCTCAGCTCGAAGCTGAAGCCGCCGATAATGTGCTGCTGTTCGATCGGGGTCTGGCTGTTCCAGAACAGGCGAGGCTGAGCGTAATATTCGCCGAATGACGGGCTGCGCTCGCGAATTTTTGTTCCGTCCACGCGCTCCTGATACGACTCGAATCCGCCACGTTTTGGCCCCGGCGGGGTTTCACGCGGCCAGTTATCGTTAATGGAGTTCGGCTCGTAGTTCGCCGGGTTGGTATCGATATCCTGGCGATGCATCCCGTCACGCTGGAAGTTATGGTACGGACAGGTCGGACGGTTGATTGGGAGCTCATGGAAGTTAGGTCCACCAAGACGGCTGATCTGCGTATCGGTGTAAGAGAACAGACGACCCTGCAGCAGCGGATCGTTGGTGAAGTCCAGCCCCGGCACAATATGGCCCGGGTGGAACGCTGCCTGCTCATTTTCCGCGAAGAAGTTGTCCGGGTTGCGGTTAAGCACCATTTTACCCACCAGCTGAACCGGCACCAACTCTTCAGGAATAAGCTTGGTCGGGTCGAGCAGGTCGAAGTCGAATTTGAACTCGTCTTCTTCCGGGATCAGCTGTAACCCCAGCTCGTATTCCGGGAAATCACCGGCTTCAATGGATTCCCACAGTTCGCGACGGTGGAAGTCCGGATCGCGTCCGGTCAGCTTCTGCGCTTCATCCCACACCAGCGACGCTTTCCCCGCGACCGGTTTCCAGTGGAAACGCACAAACGTCGCTTTACCTTCAGCGTTAATCAGACGGAAGGTATGAATACCAAAGCCTTCCATGGTGCGATAGCTGCGCGGGATCCCCCGGTCAGACATCGCCCACATCACGTTGTGAAGGGTTTCCGGTTGCAGGGAGACGTAGTCCCAGAATGTGTCATGCGCACTTTGTCCCTGCGGTATGGCCCAGTGTGGTTCTGGTTTTACCGCATGGACAAAGTCAGGGAACTTATGCGCGTCCTGTATGAAGAAAACCGGGGTGTTATTCCCGACGAGGTCGAAAATGCCCTCTTCGGTATAGAATTTGGTGGCGAAGCCGCGGATATCACGCACCGTGTCGGCCGAACCCGCGCCGCCCTGTACGGTAGAGAAACGTACAAACACCGGTGTGATTTTATTCGGATCGGAAAGGAAATCTGCTTTCGTGATCTCCTTCAGGCTCTTGTACGGCTGAAAATAGCCGTGCGCCGCGGAGCCGCGAGCGTGGACGATACGCTCAGGGATACGCTCATGGTCGAAATGGGTGATTTTTTCGCGCAGGATGAAATCTTCCAGCAGCGTCGGGCCGCGCGTTCCGGCGCGCAGGGAGTTCTGATCATCGGCAATGCGAACGCCCTGGTTCGTGGTCAGCGCATGGCCTTCACCGCCCTTGCGGTGAGGATCGAGCGATTTCAGCTTTTCGTTTTCCGTTTCCGGGGCTTTCATGCTGCCCGGGGCGGTAGGCTGTTCACCCGGTGCGGAAGGACCCGGTGATGGTTTGTGTGAGCCGTCGGCTGGGGCAAGTGAGTCCATTCCCGGTTGAGATTCTTCAGTCCCATGAATGGGTGACTGATGTGGTTTATCATTGTTCGACATTGCACGCTTCTCCTTTGTTCATTCCTAAAAACCCTATTAAGGATAGAACAATGTTAAGAATTAGCAGGCGAACTAAGCGTTTTCAGATATTGATTAGCGAAAGGAGCCATCTGCGATACGTCAGGCGCGACGGGCGGGGGGAGAATCGGCTATGATAGAAATTTCCTGCTTTAAGAATTTGCTTTAGTGAACCCGTCGCTTATGAAACCTCTTCGTCAACAAAACCGCCAGGTTATTAGCTATGTACCCCGCGTTGAGCCCGCGCCGCCAGACCATGCCCTGAAGGTGGATGGTTTTCGCGACGTCTGGATGCTGCGGGGTAAATACGTTGCCTTCGTGCTGATTGGCGAGCACTTCCGTCGCTCCCCTGCGTTTACGGTGCCGGAATCGGCGCAGCGATGGGCAATGCAGACCCGCCAGGATGAAGAGGTTGAAGAATAACAGCCATAAAAAAACCGCCCGATGGCGGTTTTTTTATTTCAGCAGTGATTAACGATGTGCCAGTTCGGCATCATCTTCACTGTCGAGAATCGTTTTGTCGGTCTGCTTCAGCCACTGGCTGGTCAGGGTACCGGCGGTCATTGAACCACTCACGTTCAACGCGGTACGACCCATATCGATCAGTGGTTCAACAGAGATCAGCAGGGCAACCAGCGTTACCGGCAGCCCCAGCGCAGGCAGAACGATCAGCGCAGCGAAGGTCGCGCCGCCGCCCACGCCCGCAACACCGGCGGAGCTAATGGTCACGATACCGACCAGCGTCGCAATCCAGACCGGATCCAGCGGGTTAATACCCACGGTTGGGGCAACCATCACGGCCAGCATCGCCGGGTAGAGACCCGCACAGCCGTTCTGCCCGATGGTGGCGCCAAAGGAGGCCGAGAAGCTGGCGATAGACTCGGGTACGCCCAGACGACGTGTCTGTGCTTCCACGTTCAGCGGAATCGATGCCGCGCTGGAACGGCTGGTGAAGGCGAAGGTCAGCACCGGCCAGACTTTGCGGAAATATTTCAGCGGGCCAACGCCGTTCACCGCCAGCAGGATGCCGTGCACAACAAACATGATGCCCAGACCGAGGTACGAGGCAATCACAAAGCTGCCAAGCTTGATGATGTCTTGCAGGTTAGAACCTGCCACGACTTTGGTCATCAGCGCCAGGACACCGTACGGCGTCAGCTGCATGACCAGACGCACCAGCTTCATTACCCAGCTTTGCAGGGTATCGATGGCAGTCAGAACCCGCTCGCCTTTCGGCGCATCGTCCTTCAGCAGCTTCAGCGCAGCCACGCCCAGGAACGCAGCGAAGATCACTACGCTGATAATGGAGGTTGGGCTTGCACCGGTCAGGTCAGCAAACGGGTTTTTCGGAATGAAGGAGAGCACCATCTGCGGAACGGTCAGATCGGCCACTTTACCCACGTAGTTGGTCTCAATCGCCGTCAGACGCGCGGTTTCAGCGCTACCCTGCACCAGACCTTCAGCAGTCAGGCCAAACAGATTGGTAACCAGCACACCCACCAGCGCCGCAATCAGCGTGGTGAAGAGCAGGGTGCCAATGGTCAGGAAACTGATTTTACCCAGTTGAGAAGCATTATGCAGCCGGGCTACGGCGCTCAGAATTGAGGCGAATACCAGCGGCATAACGATCATTTGCAGCAGCTGTACATAGCCGTTACCGACAATGTTGAACCACTGAATGGAATCTTTCAGTACCGGGCTGTCGGAGCCGTAAATAGCGTGTAAGGCCAGGCCAAACACCACGCCCATGACCAGACCAACCAGTACCTTTTTCGCCAGGCTCCACTGTTTGTGGCGAGCCTGGGCGAGAAGCAATAGCAATACGACGAACACAACAATGTTCGCGATGAGTGGAAAATTCATCCCCGTTCTCCTGATTTATTATACGGTCGGTTTTTACCGAACCTGTTGGCGCAAGGTTATCAGAAGTGTGATGTGGCGCTTATATCCATATGGAATGGTTTATGACAAAAGTGATTGTATTGCCGGTTTAATGCTCAATCTGGTGATTAATAAAACGATTGAACTGAAATTGCAGCGAGTTGATCATCTGCGATGACCAGCGCACTGCACCATTTTCGGGCAATGTCTGCGGCATCCAGACGGCATAGGCAAACAGCGCCATGCACAGAACGCGCTCCAGCTGGTTGCCTTTTTGCGGCACGAGGATTGGCAGGCGGAAACGCCAGCGGCAGGGCCAGAGCAGCGGAACGCCCGCTGGCGTCAGCATATCGGCGAGGATATGGCTTAAGTAGCCGAGCACCATGCCCTGAATGGCATCCGCCGGGACTATCCAACTCTCGGGAACCTTCAAATAGAAGAGTGTAAGCAGGCCAAATACGGCCAGCAGGCTGTGGGTAAACCCGCGATGACCAAAGGCTCTGGCGATGGGTTTTGAAATCCACTTCAGCCGCTGACCAAGGAATGATTTTGGATGGTCGATGTCCGGCAGCAGGCAGGTCAGCACGGCAGAAGGGACAATATGCCACCAGTCCCCCTGGGCCAGCACAGGGGTCAGTTCAGCGTTTTTAGCAAACACTGCACAGGCAAGTGAAAAAAGCAGGTGGCCTTCCGCCGTCATGATAAAACCCGGTAAACTGTCAATCCATACAGTATAGGGTTTTTATACAGTGTGTGAAAGAGGTGACGGTGTAACTCTTTGTCACAAACCGGCGGTTAGCGCGCCAGCCAGCCACCGTCTACGGCAAGGGTATGGCCGTTAACGTAATCCGACGCCGCCGAGGCCAGAAACACCACCGGACCCTGTAAATCCTCCGGAAGTCCCCAGCGGCCCGCCGGAATACGGTCGAGGATCGCCTGGCTGCGCTGCTCATCATCGCGAAGTTGTTGGGTGTTATTTGTCGCCATATAACCCGGCGCGATAGCATTCACGTTAATACCTAGCGGCGCCCATTCGTTTGCCAGCAGGCGGGTGAGCCCGAGGACGCCGCTTTTCGAAGCCGTATAGGACGGCACCCGAATGCCGCCCTGGAAGGAGAGCATGGAGGCAATGTTAATGATCTTGCCGCCCTGACCCTGCACGATAAACTGTTTCGCTACTGCCTGAGAGAGGAAAAAGACCGATTTCAGATTGAGATCGATAACCTCGTCCCAGTCCTTCTCGCTAAATTCCAGCGCATCGCACCGACGAATGGTGCCGGCATTGTTAACCAGAATATCGATGCGGCCCATCTCTGTGACGGCGGTATCCACGACGCTCTGAATACTCTCATGCTTGCCGAGATCGGCGCGAATTGCGATAAAGCGCCGTCCCAGCGCCGTGACGCGCGCTGCCGTTTCGTCAGGAACCTTGCGGTTTACCCCCACGATATCGCATCCTGCCTGGGCGAGGGCAATGGCCATGCCTTGCCCCAGACCGGTATCGCACCCGGTCACCATCGCCACTTTTCCTGCCAGAGTAAAAGCATCCAGTATCATACGCGCCTCAGAAGTCAGGTTATTGTCATTCTGCACGTAAGGATAGGAGTCTGGAATGAGAAAAGCAAATAAAGTAAAACGTTGTTTTGATTTTGTGATACAGGCAGCCGAAGCTGCCTGAAAGAGCGTTACTCTCCGCGCAGATGGCGGGCAGTCAATTCTTCAAGAGACGTCAGCCTGACATCCGCGAGGGCAAAGCGGGGATCGTGTCGGCCTTCTTCAGCCGGCACAACGATGGAGCGCATACGTGCGGCTTTGGACGCCACCATGCCGTTAACCGAATCTTCCAGCGCCACACAGGTAAGCGGATCCAGCCCCAGTTTCGCGGCGCAGTCCATATACACCTGCGGATGTGGCTTGCTGTAAGGAAGCTTTTCGGCCGAGGCCAGCGCGTCGAAGCTGTCGCGCAGCCCGAACATCGTCAGCACTTTTTCCAGCATATGCAGAGGTGAGGCAGAGGCAAGCCCCACTTTCAGCCCTTGCGCCTTGCACAGGGCGATAGCGTCGCGTACGCCCGGTAACAGAGGCTTATTCTCTTCTACAAGGGAGATAGCACGGTTGATAATGCGCGCCGTAACTTCGTCGCGATCCGGGCCAACCCATGGCTGGTGGGCATACCAAAGGTCAACCACCATATCGATGCGCAGCCCCAGGGTATCGGGAAGCTCATTACGACGAGTGATATCGACGCCGAGGCTGGCCATCACGTCCAGTTCAGCCCGATCCCACAGGGGTTCGGAATCAATCAACAATCCATCCATGTCAAAAATAGCGGCAAGTATCTGGCGCGGTGTCGACATTACAACATCTCCTTATCTTGGGGGTAAGACGAACGGTGCTAAGCACAAGCAATTTAGCATATTGCATTCAAAGATCGGGCGAAAATGACCGACAGCAGGTAGACTTAGGCACAAATAACGCGTCTTTATGAAGAGGAACTAATGACGTATCAACAAGCTGGACGCATCGCAGTCTTAAAACGTATTGCTGGTTGGGTTATTTTCATTCCCGCCCTGATTTCAACGCTGATCTCCGTACTTAAATTTATGTACGATCACAGCGAAAAACAGCCGGGCATTAATGCCGTCATGCTCGATTTTGCCCACGTCATGATTGAGATGATGCGGTTTAACACCCCATTCCTGAACGTCTTCTGGTTCAACTCTCCCACCCCGGATTTTCACCACCAGCTGAATGTCGGGTTCTGGATAATCTATGCGTTGATCTTTATCGCGATGGCGTTGCAGGCCTCCGGCGCGCGCATGAGTCGCCAGACCCGCTTTTTACGCGAAGGGGTGGAAGATCAGCTGATACTTGAGAAGGCGAAAGGCCCTGACGGGATGAGCCGCGAGCAGATCGAATCGCGCATTGTCGTTCCGCGTCATACCATTTTTGTGCAGTTTTTCCCGCTCTATATTTTGCCGGTTATTATCATTGTGGCCGGGTATTTCTTCTTTACGCTGCTCGGCTTCCTGTAATGTCAAAGGGGGCGTATTGCCGCCCCCTCCCGCTATGCCGCCAGGATACGGTCCAGCGCCCGCTGGGCATTCACCAGATGACTCCCGCCAAACAAAATCGCCCGGTTTAGCAAGGTGTACAGCTGATAAACCGGCTGACGTTCAAGGAAACCCGCAGGTAACGGCGAGACAGACTGATAGCCATCATAAATTTGCGGCGGCTGTTCAGGGTGCAACGGCAGCATCGCGAGGTCACATTCTCTGTCGCCCCAGTAGCAGGCCGGGTCAAATATATAGGGACCATCAGGCCCAAGCGCGCAGTTGTTCGACCATAAATCACCGTGCAGAAGGGAAGCCTGAGGCTGATGCGAAGCCAGACGCTGCTGAATGTGTTCAACAATCGCGTCGATGTTGCCGAACGCTAGTCCCTTTTCAGCGGCCAGCTCCAGCTGCCAGCCTATGCGCTGCTCGGCAAAAAAAGTCGACCAGCGGCGTTGCCACGCGTTTGGCTGTGGGGTGGTTGAGAGGTCGTTATCGAAATCGAGCCCAAACTGAGGTTGATCGCTCCACTGGTGCAAACGGGCGATCTGTTGGCCGAGAATAAAGGCGTTGTGCGCATCCAGAGGGCGCGCCGGAAGATAGTTCATCACCAGAAAGCTGTAGTCACGATCGCTGCCAACGGCTAAAACCTGTGGAACGTTGACTGTTTTACTGCGCGATAACAACTCAAGCTGATCGGCTTCGGCCGTAAAAATGGGGAGCAATTCGCGCTCATCACATTTCACGAAGAGATCGCGCCCGGCGTAACGTAAATGCCATGCGGCATGGATCTCTCCGCCTGGCAGTTCGTTACGCAGTTCAATTTCACCTTCACCCAGTTGCTCACTTAAAAGATGACTGATAGCCTGCCACATGATGTCTCTCCCATGTTGTCTGCCAGATCATAAAGTTAGCGCAAAACGGCTATAAAAAAACAGGAACTAACGCACAACTGAGCGGTTTAATTTTGTACAGGGCACTTATTGTTCTTTTTTATGCCAGTTTTCCCAGCTATCCACATCAATTTCCGTGGCTTTGTCAGTCACGCTTTCCACCAGGCTACTGGCCAGCGCCTTCACCTCCTCCTGACTCAGCGGGCTTATCAGGCCAAAGGCCAGCGAGCCGAGATCGTGAATATTGCCCTCATCGTCCGTCAGCGTGAGCAGAAAATTCGCCCGCGTGAAAGCGTTGTTGAGTTCATTCAGTTCGGTCAGCGATGCTTCATGAATATTGACGGTTACGACGTAGCGGGTGATATCACCACTGCTCATAATTCACCTCGTTGTTATCCTGAAAGTTTTCTTAGCATAGTCGATAAGCCATATTTGGCGACTTCCCCCTCCACGGGAAGGGGAAGCACGTTCAGCTTCTCGCCAGGTAATCGACAATTTTCTGAGTATCCGCAAGCGAACACAGACGGGTTCCCTGATTGATGGTGGCAGCGCTCCCTGCCGCGACGCCATAGCGTGCCATCTCCAGAAGCGAAGCGCCCTGCGCCAGCTTCAGCACCATCGCGCCAACCATACTGTCTCCGGCACCCACGGTACTCTGACTTTTCATCGGCGGTGGAACAACCTGCACGCAGCCCGTCTTGTCGACGGCCAGCGCACCCTGAGGACCGAGAGAGACTACAACGCGATGCGCTTTGCCCGTGCGTACCAGCTCTTCTGCGGCAGTACGCACGTCATCAGGCTGGTTGAGCTCGCGATTGACAAGCGCACTGAGCTCTTTCTGGTTAGGTTTGACAAGTTCAAGTTGTCCGGGCTCTAACGCCGCCTTCAGGGCATCGCCTGAGCTATCGACAATGCAGCGGATGCCGCGCTGGAGCACCGCCTGAACCAGTGCCGTCAGCTTTTCTGTTTTGACGCCCGGCGGCAGGCTACCGCTGATCACTAGCAATGAGCCGCTTTCAATGGTCAGCACTTTCTCTTCCAGTTGACGAAACTCATCATCGCTCAACTTCGCCCCTGGCATCACAAAACGATATTGCTCGCCGCTGGATTCAACATGGACATGCAGGTTTTGCCGGGTCCAGTCTCTGGCGTCAACGGTATCTACGGCAACCTGTTCATCTGCCAGCAACGCAACCAGATGCTCACCCGTGGCGCCGCCAGCGGGGAAGATGGCGGTTGCTTTTCCGCCGAGATGGGTAATGGCACGCGCCACGTTAATGCCGCCGCCGCCCGGCTCAAACACCGGCGCGCTACAGCGCAGCTTACCTTCCGGATAGATTTGCGGCGTCATGGTCGCAGAGTCGAGGGAAGGGGAGAGCGTCAGCGTGTAAATCGAAGCCATCATGACCTCCTTTTATCATGGGTTATTTTAAGCCTGGCACCGTTTGGCAGGAAGGCAACGTAAATAACAGTATGATTTTAAAAATGAATGCTGACAAAAAACCTTGGCCGGGTATATACATTAAATCGCGTTTTGGGATCGTTCTTATTCAAAAAATGAAAGAAGAAATTATTGCTATGTTATTTGCGGCTTTTTATAATTTGTTACCTTTCTATGGTCGCCTTGTCATTGATCCGCAAGAAAGTTTCCGAGACCGTGACGGTCTCTTTTTATGTTGTACGGACTCCTAAAATAAATGAAGCTTTTGAAGACAGTACCCGCAGCACTGATGCTGGCGGGTGGCGTATTTGCGTCACTGAATGCAACCGCCGATGATACCGTTTTTACTGTCATGGACGATCCCTCCACTGCCAAAAAACCCTTTGAAGGTAACGTGAATGCCGGGTATCTGGCGCAATCCGGTAACACGAAAAGCTCCTCCATGACCGCAGACAGCACCCTGACCTGGTACGGCAACACCACGGCCTGGTCGCTGTGGGGCAATGCCAGCAACACATCTGCTAACGATGAACGCTCCTCTGAGAAATACGCGGTAGGTGGGCGTAGCCGTTACAACATGACAGATTATGACTACCTGTTTGGGCAGGCGAGTTGGCTTACTGACCGCTACAATGGCTATCGCCAGCGCGATGTCATGACTG
>NZ_JABMCU010000310.1:0-2541 GCF_013179605.1 Enterobacter sp. CM29
ACACCTCGATCACCACGAATCGCTGGATGACATTCGCCGCAAAGTCCATGCCGGCGTACGTAGCGCAATGATCGACGGTAGCCATTACCCCTTCGAACAAAACGTCAAGCTGGTGAAATCGGTCGTCGATTTCTGTCACCTCAACGACTGTAGCGTCGAGGCCGAACTGGGCCGACTGGGTGGAGTGGAAGATGACATGAGCGTCGACGCCGAAAGCGCGTTCCTGACAGACCCGCAGGAAGCAAAACGCTTTGTCGAACTGACAGGCGTGGACAGCCTCGCCGTTGCCATCGGAACCGCGCACGGCCTCTATACCAAACGCCCAAAAATCGACTTCCAGCGGCTGGCCGAGATCCGCGAGGTAGTGACAGTGCCGCTGGTACTGCACGGTGCGAGCGATGTTCCGGATGAGGATGTGCGCCGCACCATTGAGCTGGGCGTCTGCAAAGTTAACGTCGCAACAGAGCTGAAAATCGCCTTCTCTGACGCAGTCAAAGCCTGGTTTGCCGAGAACCCACAGGGCAACGATCCGCGCTTCTACATGCGCGTCGGCATGGATGCCATGAAAGAGGTGGTCAGAAGCAAAATCACCGTTTGCGGCTCGGCGAACCGGCTGCTGCTTCCGGCTGAAGCCTGAACCCATCGCGCATAACGTTAGTACCTAAAAAATAACTATAAGCCTCGCAAATATGAAGGCGCGTCCTTAAGCCGGACAGCGCCTTCCATTATCCTAAAAATCCGAGGAGTCCCTACATGACACAGGAAAAGTCGTTTAAATCGAAAGCGTGGGAGTTTTTCCAGAGCCTGGGAAAGACGTTTATGTTCCCGGTTTCGCTATTGGCCTTTATGGGGTTGTTGTTAGGTATCGGTAGTTCTGTCACCAGCCCTTCCACCATCAAAAGTTTTCCCTTTCTGGGCGGCGAGTTAACGCAGCTCACCTTTGGTTTTATCGCCATGGTCGGTGGCTTTGCTTTTACCTATCTGCCGCTGATGTTTGCCATGGCGATCCCAATGGGCCTTGCCAGGCGTAATAAAGCGGTGGGCGCTTTTGCCGGATTCGTTGGCTACATGCTGATGAACATGAGCATCAACTACTACCTGACCGCCACCCACCAGCTTGCGGATGCCGCCACCATGAGACAGGTGGGACAATCCATCGTGCTTGGCATTCAAACGCTGGAGATGGGCGTGCTCGGCGGCATTGTGGTAGGGGTGATCACCTACTTCCTGCACGAACGCTTCCAGGACACGGTGCTGCACGACGCATTTGCCTTCTTTAGCGGCATTCGTTTTGTTCCGATTGTTACCGCCCTCACCCTGTCGCTGGTCGGCCTGGTCATCCCCCTGCTGTGGGAATATGTGGCAATGGGCATTGCCGGGATTGGTCATATCATCCAGAGCACCAGCGTCTTTGGGCCGTTCCTGTATGGCGTGGGCGTGCTGCTACTCAAACCTTTTGGCCTGCATCACATACTGCTGGCGATGGTGCGCTTCACCCCGGCGGGCGGCATTGAGATGGTTAACGGCCAGGAAGTGGCCGGTGCGCTGAACATTTTCTACGCCGAGCTGAAAGCGGGTCTGCCGTTTAGCCCGCACGTTACGGCATTTTTATCGCAAGGGTTTATGCCGACCTTTATCTTCGGCCTGCCTGCCGTGGCTTACGCTATCTACCGCACCGCGCGCCCGGAAAACCGTCCGGTGATTAAAGGGCTGCTGCTTTCAGGCGTGCTGGTTTCAGTTGTCACGGGTATTTCAGAGCCGATTGAGTTCCTGTTCCTGTTTATTGCCCCTGTGCTTTACGCGTTTCATATCGTTATGTCTGGCCTGGCGCTGATGGTGATGGCGCTGCTCGGCGTCACCATCGGCAACACTGACGGCGGTATTCTGGATCTGCTGATCTTCGGCGTCATGCAGGGGATGTCGACCAAATGGTATCTGCTGTTCCCGGTGGGTATTGCCTGGTTTGCTATCTACTTCTTCGTCTTCCGCTGGTACATCCTCAAGCACGATATAAAAACGCCAGGCCGTGAGGTTGACGCGCAGGGTGCGCTCCAGGCGGTGGAAGCCAATACCCGGGCACGTGGAAAATCAAAATACGATCATGGGCTTATTCTTCGCGCGCTTGGCGGTAAAGAGAATATTGAGTCGCTCGACAACTGCATTACCCGCTTACGTCTGGTGGTGAAAGATATGGGGCTTATCGACCAGCAGGCGCTGAAGGCCGCTGGCGCCTTGTCAGTCGTGGTGCTTGATGCCCACAGCGTTCAGGTGATCATCGGCCCGCAGGTGCAGAGCGTCAAATCCGGCATTGAAGCCTTAATTTAACAGGGGGTCGTTGTGTTTGATTTCGACAGAATCATTGAGCGTAAAAGCGATAAATGCCGTAAATGGGATCATGCGTTTGTGTGTTCGCGTTTCGGTGATGTCCCGGAGGGATTTATCCCGCTGTGGATAGCAGACATGGATTTCACCTCGCCACCCGCCGTGATTGAAGGCTTTCAGCGCATCGTGGAGCATGGCACCTTCGGTTACACCTGGTGC
>NZ_JABMCU010000311.1:0-2538 GCF_013179605.1 Enterobacter sp. CM29
GGTGGTTTTCTTTTATAAGGATGAAAAATGAATTCAACGATCTGGCTCGCACTGGCTTTGGTTTTGGTGCTGGAAGGCCTCGGCCCGATGCTCTATCCACGCGCATGGCGACGGATGATCGCGACCATGAGCCAACTTCCGGACAATATTTTGCGTCGTTTTGGTGGTGGACTTGTGGTTGCCGGTATCGTTATCTACTACATGTTGAGGAAAACGATTGGCTGATCAAAAACTAACCGCAATCGGCATATTTTAGGGTCAAAAAGTGCTGTATATCTGAAAAAGCGATGGTAGAATCCATTTTTAAGCAAACGGTGATTTTGAAAAAAATGGGTAACAACGTCGTCGTACTGGGCACCCAATGGGGTGACGAAGGTAAAGGGAAGATTGTCGATCTTCTGACTGAACGGGCTAAATATGTTGTACGCTACCAGGGCGGTCACAACGCAGGCCATACTCTCGTAATCAACGGTGAAAAAACCGTCCTCCATCTTATTCCATCAGGCATTCTTCGCGAAAACGTCACTAGCATCATCGGTAACGGCGTTGTGCTGTCTCCAGCTGCGCTGATGAAAGAGATGAAAGGTCTGGAAGACCGTGGTATCCCTGTTCGTGAGCGTCTGCTGCTCTCCGAAGCCTGCCCGCTGATCCTGGACTATCATGTGGCGCTGGACGTGGCGCGTGAAAAAGCGCGTGGCGCGAAAGCGATCGGCACTACCGGTCGTGGCATCGGCCCGGCATACGAAGATAAAGTGGCTCGTCGCGGTCTGCGTGTGGGCGACCTCTTCGACAAAGCGACCTTCGCTGAAAAACTGAAAGAAGTGATGGAATATCACAACTTCCAGCTGGTGAATTTCTATAAAGCCGAAGCCGTTGACTACCAGAAAGTGCTGGATGACGTCATGGCGATTGCTGACATTCTGACCGGCATGGTTGTTGATGTGTCCGATCTGCTGGACCAGGCGCGCAAGCGTGGCGATTTCGTCATGTTTGAAGGTGCGCAGGGTACCCTGCTGGACATCGACCACGGTACCTATCCGTATGTAACGTCCTCTAACACCACCGCGGGTGGCGTGGCAACCGGCTCCGGCCTGGGCCCACGTTATGTGGATTACGTTCTGGGCATCATCAAAGCGTACTCCACTCGCGTGGGTGCAGGTCCATTCCCGACCGAGCTGTTTGATGAAACCGGCGAGTTCCTCTGCAAGCAGGGTAACGAGTTTGGCGCAACCACTGGTCGTCGTCGTCGTACTGGCTGGCTGGACGCCGTTGCCGTGCGTCGTGCTGTGCAGATCAACTCCCTGTCTGGCTTCTGCCTGACCAAGCTGGACGTACTGGACGGCCTGAAAGAAGTGAAAATCTGCGTGGGCTACCGTCTGCCAGATGGTCGCGAAGTGACTACCACTCCGCTGGCCGCTGACGACTGGGAAGGCATTGAGCCAATCTACGAAACCATGCCGGGCTGGTCTGAGACCACCTTCGGTGTGAAAGAACGTAGTGGCCTGCCAAAAGCTGCGCTGGACTACATTAAGCGTATTGAAGAACTGACCGAAGTGCCGATCGATATTATTTCTACCGGCCCGGATCGTACTGAAACGATGATCCTGCGCGACCCGTTCGACGCATAATCTTCGTGACTGCTGGCCTGCGGGGAAACCCGTAGGCCGGATAAGCGCAGCGCCATCCGGCGACCGCTCCTGGATCTCCGCTTTTTCGCCCCGTCTGTCAAATAAATTAGCCGCTAACTATCTGGCTGGTTTATCATCATTAATGAATATCTCTGCGGTTTGACCGCGTTTTCCCTTTTTCCTGAGGTTGATGTGCAGTTAACAAGTTTCACCGATTACGGCTTACGCGCGCTGATTTACATGGCGTCGTTACCCGATGGGAAGATGACCAGCATCTCTGAAGTCACAGAGGTGTACGGTGTGTCCCGTAATCATATGGTCAAAATAATCAATCAACTTAGTCGTGCCGGATACGTTGCTGCCGTCCGCGGGAAGAATGGAGGGATCCGTCTCGGTAAACCGGCACAGAGTATCCGTATCGGCGATGTGGTACGTGAACTGGAGCCGCTATCTCTGGTGAACTGTAGCAGTGCGTTTTGCCACATTACGCCCGCTTGCCGCCTGAAACAGGCGCTTTCAAAGGCCGTGCAAAGTTTTCTCAAGGAACTGGATAACTACACGCTGGCCGATTTGGTTGAAGAGAATCAACCGCTTTATAAATTATTGCTGGTGGAATGAAGAAAATTTCCACCGGAGCTGACAACGGAGGAACCGACATGTCACAAGATCCTTTCCAGGAACGCGAAGCCGAAAAATACGCGAATCCTATCCCCAGCCGCGAGTTCATCATTGAACACTTAACAAAACGCGAAAAACCCGCCAATCGTGAAGAACTTGCCGTTGAATTAAACATTGAGGGTGAAGAGCAAATTGAAGCCCTTCGCCGCCGCCTGCGCGCCATGGAGCGCGACGGCCAGCTGGTCTTTACTCGTCGCCAGTGCTACGCGCTGCCAGAACGCCTCGATCTGCT
>NZ_JABMCU010000312.1:0-2496 GCF_013179605.1 Enterobacter sp. CM29
CAATCAGCTTTTTCTGGCGATCTTCGACTGTTTCCGCACGTTCGCCACCCAGCGCGTTACCTGCTCCGTTAGCGGCTCCGGCTCCGCTGCCAGATTGCTGGCTGGATTTAAGCTGACGGTCAAAAGGACTCTTAGGCGGCGTTGCCGCCGCCTCTTCCTGCTGCTTTGCCCTGCGGTTATTCAGAAGCTGCTGAAAGCGATCAGGGTCGTTGTCAGCACCCTGGGCATTCGCGGCTGGCTGTTCTACGGGCTTTTCATCATCTTTGCTTTTACGGGTAGCGATGTTGTAAATCATATTCGCAAGCAGTAACAATGCGATCAGGCCAACGGAGGCAATCAGGTAGGTCTGACCTTTTTTTCTGTACGTTGCGGGCTTCTCCTCAACGCGCTTCTGACGTTCTTCCATAATCAGGATTCCCCGTTAGTCGCGTTATCAGCACGTTCGATTTCCAGCTCCACGCCATCGAGCGTTAACGTAAATTTCGGGTAAATACCGGTCATAGAGTAAATAGCGTAAGCATCATCGTACTTGGTCGGTACTATCGCCTTTTTTCCACCTACTTCGGCCTGTACAGCCATCAGGCCACGGTTAGGCTGAGACAGACGGATATAGGTAAAGCGACCATCGTCGTATACATCCGCGACAATATTTTTACCCGCAAAACCCTTACCAGTGCTCCAGTTATAACGGGTGTAAATGTGATAGCGATATTTGCGCAGCGCATCGTAAACAGCCTGACGCTTATCAGTGTCGGCGCTCATTCTCATTTCGTTTAGCTGGTTACGCATATCACTAGCGTTAGCCCGACCTGCTGACGAGTAAGCATTAATAGCGGTGCGATCTGCGCGACTCAGAATATCGCCGTTACTGCCGCGAATAACTACACAGGGCTGATTGCGGGAAGAGGGAACACGGGTTCCCTCAATGTCGAGAGCTTTTCCGTTAGAAAGAAACACCGTTGCCATTGTTTTCTCTCCACCTGGTTCATCCGAAGTAGGGCGGATCAAAATTTGGTTAGCAGCACCGGCAACATCCCATAATAAGTTACTGTTGCGCGGTTCTGCGGTAACAATCTGTGTGCCTTCGGGTAATTGAACTCGCGTACCGAGATACAGCGCAGAATTAACTCGAAGAACCATGTTTTCTTTCCAGTTAACCAGCTTGCACTGCTCCGCTAATGAGCTGGCGGAATAGGCAAGGGTAGCAACCAGCGCCACAGATGAAAGAGTGAGTGTTTTTTTCAGTTTCATTTTCTTACCTATCCAGTTCTTGTTTTGACAAAATAACGAGTCCAAGCGGGTTGATATTCAGCCAGCTATTGCTTTTTTCACTAATGTTTTTCCTGTCCATAACAGTCCAGGTAATTCGCATCATGCGGGTTGTGGTATTGTTTTTACTAAGTTGTCCTCCAGGACGATATTTAGTTTCATCCCATGTAATTGTTGTCCTGACAATTGGCTTTTTCTCACCAGAGAAATCACCGCTAATCTGATCGTAGTGGTCGAGTTTGATATTAGAAATATCAACGCGATCTTGCTTGTCTGGATTATTCGCAATATCAGATGCTTTCTGAGCCGCGTTGAATGCGTTCTGATCGGTAAACTCAGTGAACAACGCATCCCCCATAAAAACACCCGCTTCGGCATAGTCTTGCCTGACAGTTTCAGGATGAACTTGAAAGCGAGAAGTAATAAACGAGTTCAGACCTGCATTTATTGCACGGATATAAATAGGTTGTTCATCTTCTGGATTAAATGGCTGAACGGTAGTTGAACCATCAGCCCACATTTTCACCCATACAACTTCATGAGAGTTTTTTGAAGATTCAACAGCTTGATTAGCTTGATGTGTATTATAAAGACTGAGAACTAACATACCGGCTACACCAATCATCAGCCAGGTTCTGTCTGTACGTAATACCGCAAGCCGAGATCGTCGAATGCTTCTATTACTCTTAATTACTTCTTTCTTATCCATTGGCATAGTCATTTACCTAAATTAGAGCGGCAACTGCTTTTACAGCGGCTGATTTAGCAACGCTGGTAACTGCATTACTTGCACTACCAACACCGGCGGCAAGCGTTTTGGCGAAGCCAAACGAACTGAATATCATTACGCATGAAATAATGCCGAATGCGATGATTGCAATTAACAGGCTTATATTGTCATCCGCTACGACAAGCGGCGCGGTAACGTCATAATTTGAGTTAATTAGTGCAGCGCCTGGATTCTCAAAGGAGCCAGCGACATTAATTGTGGCTTTCATTACCAGCATTGCGAGGATACAGGTAAGGCGTAGCAGTATTCCGCAAACACCGAAACCAACGAAGAACCTTACCCAGCCGTCAAATATTCGGCGTGTCCACGGTGCCACGAGGAAAGGTACAAACAGCACACCAATAATTCTGGCAAGCGCATATCCTAAAGTGACATATACATCTGCAAGGTAGAAAGCAACTTGCAATAACAGTGATACCACTCCCCAAATAATAGTT
>NZ_JABMCU010000313.1:0-2485 GCF_013179605.1 Enterobacter sp. CM29
AATGCCGCCATATTTATCAACTGCGCCCTCTCCGGCATTATATGCAGCTAAAGCAAGCTCAAGATCACCATATTTTTTTAGCAGATGTGAGAGGAATCCAATTCCCGTTTTTATATTTTGGTCAGGGTCAAATGGGTCAATGCCTTTTCCTTTTGTATGCACCGGCATTAACTGCATTAAACCCTGCGCACCAACTTTACTTACCGCTTTTGGGTTAAATGATGATTCCTGCTGAATAAGCGCCTTTATTAAATCCTCGCTAATGTCATATTGCGAGGCGTACTTTTTAATAACTGCGTCAATATCAGCGGGAACATTACGTTTAACCCCTTTGACTACCGGATGATTTATGACGTCTTTAACTTCGCGCACAACCTCTTTCTGAATTTGTGATAATTCAGAAAGAGGCCGTGTTTTCCCCCATGCGCCTTGCATGGCCTGAGTCCATGCAGCAGGCGCTTTATCTTCTGCATCCTCAGCATCGTAGCTAACTGGTTGGATCACAGCGTTCTGTTGATCGCCATAAAGCGATGCGTAGAGAACTTCTGCATCACTGGCAGCCATTGCCTGGCTGCCAGTAAGTAGAAGTAGCGCAAAAGCGGCTACTGGTTTTTTCATGGCTGGATTCCAGGCACGTTAACGCTCTGGCGTTCTGGTTCGTTACCCAGGCCAACCGGCACAGTCAGGTCACGATAAACAACGTGTCTGTCGGATAGCTGGAAAAGCTGACCGCTGCCGCCGTGCATGGTGGTTGTAGTGCAGGCTGATAGCAGCAAGGCAGCAATAATTACGCAGATGATTTTTTTCATGGCGTTATCCGTTCTTCTGGAATGAAACGAGGTGATGTGCATGATCGACAACTACATAGTTATCGAGGCCAACGAGCAATTGCAGTGCATCCAGTACCGGCATTGTGCGATGAATCTTTGCAATTGGCGGGATAGGCTTATCCACCATATAAGACGCTTCTCGCGGGGCGGGATAACGCGTAATTAAGCGATAACCGGTAGGCTCCAGCAGGTAATCTATCGCCTGCCTTACCGTTGTTACGTCCTCAGGCCATACTGTGCGCATGTAGACTGTTAGCGGGTCTACAAACTGATAGCGTGGATCTTTTGCTCCAGCGGGGATTGCTCCCCCCTGGGTAAACGGGCCACTGACATTTACGTCATATCCGTATGCGGTACGAGGCGCAGACGTAGTAGCCTCAGTTACAGTGTAAGGTTTGGCTCCTGCTGTAGAGCTGCTTCCCGCGAACGGATTGCTTGCAGCCGCTGTGTAAAGCGGAAGCGCCAAAGCCACGATGATTGCTGCTGATTTAATCGACATAGTTTTCATAGAGCGTCTTCCACGGAGTAACAAACATTTCATCTTCAATAAGGATGCGGATCGGCTGACCAGCGTGAATGGTGCGGGTAGGCACAATCTGTAGGAATTTCTGCGCTACGCCTGAGGCTTGCTGTCGTGCGCCTTGCCCAAAGTTGCCAGCAAACGTCTCGTTACCGTCACCGGTTCCTTCATAACTGGTGCTGGTTCCGACCAAGGCATAGGCTGCTACACCTAGAATCTGAGCGGTAATGTGATAATCCACTTCATCAGCTTCAACGGCTGGCGTTCCCATGCGGTCAAGTACGCTCTGCTTACGGAAGTCCACGCGATCACCGTTAGGAAGAACAAGCCATTGAACGGTAAAGGCCATGCGGTTTTGAATAACCTGGTTAACGCTGGATGCGCTTACGGCCTTGATCATTAGCGTCGAGCCTTTAGGGAACAGGACATAAGAGTTAGAAGCATCGAGAACGTCAGTAGAAACCATTGCTTTCATTGAGCCGCCGCTATAGTCGGAAACAGCGGTGTAAGTGGTGATGGCATTGATTTCCGCGCCGGTAGGCAACTTCACTTTTCCCTCAGTGCTGGCGTTATAAAGGTTGTCAGATGGATAACCGACAACACTATTCCCGCTGTCGTCTTTCAGATTCCCATTACCACCGAAATCACCGGTAGCTGAACCACCACCGTTGCTGCTGCCGTTCTCAGCAATGTTTTTCTGCGCATTGCGGTATTGAGACTCCAGACCGGATCGGGAATCTTGCAATTTCTGCTGACCTTCCGCTTTTTGCTGCTCCCCTTGGCTTTCAAGCATCTTGATCCGCGCCTGCAACGCGCTTCGTTGCTGTCCAATTTCGGAAATACGTGAGGCATTGCTATCCTGACCGCCACCGCTAGGCGAACCGTAAGAACCTGTTGCCGCCATCCCGCTAGGGCGCGCAACGGCATTGCCGGTATCGGCATAGCTGGTTTGACGCGCTTTCAAAGCCCGTTCTACTTCCTGAGCTTTGAAACGGGCTTCAACATCACCAATCAGCTTTTTCTGGCGATCTTCGACTGTTTCCGCACGTTCGCCACCCAGCGCGTTACCTGCTCCGTTAGCGGCTCCGGCTCCGCTGCCAGATTGCTGGCTGGATTTAAGCTGACGGTCAAAAGG
>NZ_JABMCU010000314.1:0-2433 GCF_013179605.1 Enterobacter sp. CM29
CAATATACACCTTGCCTTCGTGCAGGCGCTGGCGCAGATCGTCCGGCGGCAGGTCAACCAGTACGACTTCATCGGCAGAATCAAAAAACGGATCGGGGACGGTTTCCCGCACCTGGATACCGGTTACCCCGCTCACCACGTCGTTCAGGCTTTCCAGATGCTGAACATTCACCGTAGTGAAGACGTCGATGCCGGCTTCAAGCAGCTCCTCAACATCCTGCCAGCGCTTCGGGTGGCGTGAGCCAGGCGCATTGCTGTGCGCCAGTTCGTCCATCAGGATCAGCGCGGGGCGGCGGGCGAGGGCGGCATCAAGATCGAACTCCGTCACCAGCCGACCGCGATGGCTGATACGCTGGGGCGGCTGCGTCGCCAGCCCCGTCAGCAGCGCCGCCGTCTCTTTGCGACCGTGGGTTTCCACCACGCCGATGAGAATATCAAGCCCCTGCGCCCGAAGCCGCTGGGCTTCCGTCAGCATGGCGAAGGTTTTCCCGACGCCCGCGCAGGCGCCGAAGAAAATTTTCAGCTTGCCGCGGTGGGCTTCAGCCGTTTGTTCAAGCAGCCTGTCCGGATCCGGGCGCATGGGCTCGTCGGTCATTTAGTTCTTCCTTAGCGCATCCAGCGCCAGATTCAGCTCAACAATGTTCACTACCGGCATGCCGATGAAGCTGACCAGCGGCTTTTGCGTATGTTCTGCAACCAGCTGGCTCACCTGCTCGACGGTCAGCTGACGGGCGGCGGCCACGCGTGGGATCTGCCACGCCGCTGCGTCCGGCGTCAGGCTGTAATCCAGCCCGCTCGCGGAGGCGGTGACCAGCTCAACCGGCACCTCACGGCTGGCCTGCGGATTCGCGGCGCGCAGGGCGGCAACGCGTTCAGCAACGGCTTTGTCCAGGTCAGGATTACTGCCAGCCAGATTGCTGCCGCCGGAGGCCATTGGATTATACGGGCTTTCCGCAGTGGCGGAAGGGCGTCCCTGCACGTAGCGCGGGTCCGTAAAGTTTTGCCCAATCAGACGCGAGCCACGGTTTTCACCGTTCTGGATAATCAGCGAGCCGTTGGCCTGGTCCTCAAACCACCACTGGCCCAGCGCGGTTGTCATCAGCGGGTAAAGCCCGCCGGTAATCAGAGACAGCAGAATAAACAACAGTATAGCGGGACGTAACATCGTCATGAGATTCACCTTTTAAACCAGCCCGAACAGCGTTAACAACATGTCGATAACCTTGATCCCAATAAAGGGCACCACCAGCCCACCCAGACCGTAAATCCACAGGTTACGGCGCAGCATGGCGGCGGCCGTCAGTGGCTTATAGCTCACCCCTTTCAGCGCCAGAGGAATAAGAAAGACAATAATCAGCGCGTTGAAGATCACCGCGCTCAAAATGGCCGAGGCTGGAGAGTGCAGGTGCATTACGTTCAGGGCATTCAGCTGCGGATAGGTTGCCGCAAAGGCCGCCGGGATTATGGCGAAATACTTCGCCACGTCGTTGGCGATACTGAACGTGGTCAGCGAGCCGCGCGTCATCAGCATCTGCTTCCCGATATGCACCACTTCGATCAGCTTGGTCGGGTTCGAGTCAAGATCCACCATGTTGCCCGCCTCTTTTGCCGCCTGGGTACCGGAGTTCATCGCCACCGCCACGTCTGCCTGCGCCAGCGCCGGGGCGTCGTTGGTGCCGTCGCCGGTCATCGCCACCAGACGACCTTCCGCCTGATACTGGCGAATGAGTGCCAGCTTCGCTTCCGGTGTCGCTTCGGAAAGGAAATCATCCACGCCCGCTTCGGCGGCAATGGCCGCCGCAGTCAGACGGTTATCCCCGGTGATCATCACCGTTTTAATGCCCATCTTACGCATCTGGGCGAAACGCTCTTTAATACCGCCTTTAACGATATCCTTCAGAGCGATAACCCCCAGAACGCTTGCACCTTCCGCCACCACCAGCGGGGTTGCCCCCTGACGCGCCACGCTTTCCACCAGGTGGTCGACTTCCGGAGGGAAATGTCCATTATTGGCTTCAATATGACGGCGAATGGCATCAACGGACCCTTTACGGATCATCCGGTCCTGAATGTTAATTCCACTCATGCGGGTTTGCGCCGTAAAGGGCACGAACGTGGCGTGCAGGCTTTGTACGTCGCGCTGGCGCAGGTTAAAGCGCTGCTTGGCGAGGATCACGATACTGCGACCTTCCGGCGTCTCATCGGCCAGCGAAGAAAGCTGTGCCGCGTCGGCCAGCGTTTTTTCATCCACGCCGGGAGCAGGTAAAAAGTCAGAGGCCTGACGATTACCCAGGGTGATGGTCCCGGTTTTATCCAGCAGCAGTACGTCTACGTCACCCGCCGCTTCAACGGCGCGTCCGCTGGTGGCGATGACGTTCGCGCCCAGCATACGGCTCATCCCCGCCACGCCAATCGCGGAAAGCAGGCCGCCGA
>NZ_JABMCU010000315.1:0-2406 GCF_013179605.1 Enterobacter sp. CM29
GGTTTCTATGTATACAGATTGGCTTTCAATGAAAGCAGAGTTTCAGAATAATCGTTTTTTGCTGATGGCTTTGATGGGGTTAAAAACATTTGTTGATGTCCTGGCGGCCACAAAATCAGTCGGTCTTCTGCTGGAACAGTTTAGTGAACCGATAGCTAAAAAAGTAGCTGGGAAAATTACGGATTTTTTGGCTTGGGAGCGTTTCGGGATCCGAATACTTGCAGTACTGATAACTTGGGAAGTGATGATAGCGATAACTTTGTTACAGGTGGTTGTGACCTGGATATCGGACGATGAGCTTCAGATATGGTGCAGGAAATGCGTATTTGGAACAGCACCGTTCAACCGCAGTGTGGCAGACCAGAATAAAGCCCTGGAAGGGGCGATAAAGGATATTACATGAATTCAGTTGAAAATCAGCAGATATGCTCCCGTTTTGTTGAGCCAGAGAAATTAGCAGACCTGCGTACAAAGCGAGAGATTGAGATGATGAACGGCAGGCCGTGGACGCGTGAGCTTCCGCCGCCGCCGGTATTGCCGCCTTATGGTCCTCTGGAGAAAATATCAGGACAACTGGAGTCTTTTCGATATGAAAGATTCAGGGAGTATTTTGGTGTAAATGCCTACTGAACCCACTCTATGCCGGAGATAACTGACGGGCAGCGTGGTGCGGTTGCTGCTGCAGCGATAGTTGCAGGGAGCCCTGGTGTCGGGGCTGTAATGATGGCTGAAAGCGAATCTTCAAATGATTCGGCGGAATATGTACAGGGGATGATTAATGGTCAGCCATTCCGCGGCTGGGTGGGTGTAACCCGACTAAAAGCGGGAGATAATGTGGACATGATTGCCGAGTGGCAGCAAGACCATTATGAGGTCTATGCCATTGCGTTACCGGAAGAGCGGATAGTTTCTTTGTGTCCGAAATGTGATATGGGACATATTGCGCATATGCTTTGGCGAATTAAAAATATGTTTATCCTGGACATAATCTTTATCATGGCATTTATATGTGTGTGTCTGATTAAATCATTTTCTGAAAATGAATGGATAAGTGAGGGTTTTTGGAGATATTATGGATTTCCTATCTTTGTCTTTTTGTGTGGTAGTGCAATTGTTTCAGGGTTAATTGCATTCTTTGCTTATAAAGCCTGTGCACCCACTTGGTGTAAATTGGCTGAAGAAATATTCCATTTGTTGGAAATGAAGAATGTTACCAATGTGAATCTAAAGAAAATCACTAAGAAAAGAGAACGGCATCAGAAAAAAAGATAAATGGCATGAACCATCAAGTCAATTTCATGATCCACAACCAACGCGTAAGTTTGGCTACTTGTTTGAACACTGGTATTACTATTAACTAAGAAAACGAAAATCCTGATTTTTGTTACCGGCACACTACCGGGCTGTATGTGCCAGGGAAGTCGTCAGAGATTTAGGTGCCACGATACAGACAGAGCCTCAGACTCAGGAAAAGATATTAGCCGCCAAGATGATATCCGGTACAGAATGCATATCTGTAAAACTGGCGGCCACATATTTTGATGTCAGAACACTGGCTATTTTAATGACCCAGGAAACCATGGTGGCAATAAGTTTGTTGCAGGTGGTTGTGACCTGGATATCGGACGATGAGCTTCAGATATGGTGTAAAAAATGCGTATTCGGTACAGCACCTTTCAACCGCAGTCTGACAGACCAGAATAAAGCCCTGGAAGGGGCGATAAAGGATATTACATGAATTCAGAAGAGCAGCATCAGATATGTTCCCGTTTTGTTGAGCCAGAAAAATTAGCAGACCTGCGTACAAAGCGAGAGATTGAGGTGATGAACGGCAGGCCGTGGACACGTGAGCTTCCGCCGCCGCCGGTATTGCCGCCTTATGGTCCTCTGGAGAAAATATCAGGGAAACTGCAGTCTTTCCGTAGCGAATATTTTCGGGAGTATTTTGATGCAGATGCCTACCGGACCAGCACGTTGCCGGAGATATCAGATGGCCAGCGCGGAGCTGCCGCCGCCGCCGCGATAGTCGCAGGGAGTTCTGGCGTCGGGGCTGCCATTATGGCTGAGAGCGAATCATCAAATGATTCGGCGGAATATGTGCAGGGAGATATTAATGGCAGACCATTTCGCGGCTGGGTGGGCATCACCCGACTTCAGGCTGGCGATAATGTGGACATGATTGTTGAGTGGCAGCATGATCATTATGAAGTCTATGCCATTGCGTTACCGGAAGAGCGGATAGTGTCTGTATGTCCGAAATGTGATATGGGGCATATTGCGCATATGCTGTGGCGGATTAAAAATATGTTTATTCTCACGGGGATTTTTTTCTTCTCAGTGCTTTTTGCGGGAGTTCTGAGTGAAGTGATTGAAGATACCTGGAAGGGCTTTGAGTTATTTATCACC
>NZ_JABMCU010000316.1:0-2348 GCF_013179605.1 Enterobacter sp. CM29
CAAGCTGCTTCCTGTTACCGTTCGACTTGCATGTGTTAGGCCTGCCGCCAGCGTTCAATCTGAGCCATGATCAAACTCTTCAATTTAAGTTTGATGCTCGTGAATTAAACTTCGTAATGAATTACGTGTTCACTCAGAGACTTGGTATTCATTTTTCGTCCGAGGACGTTAAGAATCCATGTCACTTTGAGTGCCCACACAGATTGTCTGATAAATTGTTAAAGAGCAGTGCCGCTACGTTTTCGCTGCGGCGCGGGGTGTGCATATTACGCTTTCCCGCTTCAGAGTCAAGCGTTTATTTTGCTTTTCTCTGCTGACCCGGCGGCGTGCGTGCCGTTGTTCCGTGTCAGTGGAGGCGCATTATAGGGAGTTATTCTGAGGCTGCAAGTGCAAAGTGAAAATTATTTACTGACTGCTCACTTTCCAGGCAAAACACATCTCAGACCTTAATTCTTGCCTGGTTTTTAAACAAAAACGAGCCGCAAGCGGCCCGTTTTTGCGTTTTGTGACTTACTGCACTGCCACAATTCGGTCTTCGTTGGCTTCCAGACGGATAACTTTGCCCGGAACCAGCTCCCCGGAGAGGATTTGCTGCGCCAGCGGGTTTTCGATCTGCTGCTGGATTGCACGTTTTAACGGACGCGCGCCATAAACAGGATCGTAACCATTCTCGCTCAGCAGTTTCAGCGCATCATCCGAGATGTGGATTTCATACCCACGCTCTTCCAGACGCTTGTACAGACGCTGCAACTGGATCTGCGCAATCGACGCAATGTGTTTCTCACCCAGCGGATGGAACACGACCACTTCATCAATACGGTTGATGAACTCCGGACGGAAGTTTTGGCTGACCACACCCAGCACCAGATCTTTCATATGGCTGTAATCCAGCTCACCGAAGCGTTCCTGAATCAAATCGGAACCCAGGTTCGAGGTCATGATCACCACCGTGTTACGGAAATCGACCGTTCTTCCCTGCCCGTCCGTCAGGCGTCCATCATCCAGCACCTGCAACAGAATGTTAAACACGTCAGGATGAGCCTTTTCCACTTCATCCAGCAGGATGACGGAATAAGGACGACGACGAACCGCTTCCGTCAGGTAACCGCCCTCTTCATAACCGACATATCCCGGAGGCGCACCGACCAGACGCGAGACAGAGTGTTTCTCCATAAACTCGGACATATCGATACGCACCATCGCGTCATCGCTGTCGAACATAAAGTTAGCCAGCGCTTTACACAGCTCGGTTTTACCGACACCGGTTGGCCCCAGGAACAGGAACGAGCCGATGGGACGATTCGGATCGGACAGCCCCGCACGGCTACGACGAATGGCGTTAGATACCGCTTCGACCGCTTCGTTCTGGCCAATGACGCGCTGATGCAGATCCTGCTCCATACGCAGCAGTTTTTCGCGTTCACTTTCCATCATGCGAGCTACAGGAATCCCCGTCCAGCGCGCCAGCACTTCGGCAATCTCGGCGTCCGTCACTTTATTACGCAACAGACGCATAGTTTTGCCTTCCGACTGCGTGGCGATCTCAAGCTGTTTTTCCAGCTCAGGGATCTTGCCGTACTGTAGCTCGGACATCCGCGCCAGGTCCCCTACGCGACGCGCCTGCTCAATGGCAATTTTCGCCTGCTCCAGCTCCGCCTTGATTGTCTGGGTGCCAGAGAGGGAGGCTTTCTCAGCTTTCCACTCTTCTTCCAGCTCAGAATACTGACGCTCTTTCTCATCCAGCTCTTCGTTGAGCATATCGAGGCGTTTCTTACTCGCTTCATCAGACTCTTTGTTCAATGCCTGCTGTTCCAGCTTGAGCTGAATAATGCGGCGATCGAGTCGGTCCAGCTCTTCCGGTTTCGAGTCAATCTGCATACGGATGCTGGACGCCGCTTCATCGATAAGGTCGATGGCTTTATCCGGCAACTGACGGTCGGCAATGTAACGATGCGAAAGCGTCGCCGCCGCAACGATGGCCGGGTCAGTGATCTGCACATGATGGTGCAGCTCATAACGCTCTTTCAGACCACGCAAAATCGCGATGGTATCTTCAACGCTTGGTTCTGCGACAAACACCTTCTGGAAGCGTCGCTCCAGCGCGGCATCTTTTTCAATGTACTGACGATACTCGTCCAGCGTAGTGGCACCGACGCAGTGAAGTTCACCACGTGCCAGCGCAGGTTTCAGCATGTTCCCTGCATCCATTGCGCCGTCAGCTTTACCTGCCCCCACCATAGTGTGCAGTTCGTCAATAAACAGGATGACGTTGCCTTCCTGTTTCGCCAGATCGTTCAGCACGCCTTTCAGACGCTCTTCAAATTCACCGCGGTATTTCGCCCCGGCCA
>NZ_JABMCU010000317.1:0-2342 GCF_013179605.1 Enterobacter sp. CM29
TGTTAATGCTAGCGTTGAAGGGTGCCACCGTCTACGTTCAAATTATCTCAAAGCGCGGCGTAAGCTATTACTCCGAAAGGGGGCAGTCTCTTTTATTGATCTCGCGCATCCTGTATGATGCGTCCTGCTAACCTTATTAACGCTGGTACTACTCCCGCTCAACATGACCCTATTAGCACTCGGTATTAACCACAAAACGGCCCCGGTTTCACTGCGAGAACGCGTTACGTTTTCGCCGGATACGCTCGACCTGGCGCTGGATAGCCTGCTTGCACAGCCGATGGTGCAGGGTGGCGTGGTGCTGTCGACGTGCAACCGTACCGAGCTCTATTTAAGCGTGGAGGAGCAGGACAACCTGCACGAGGCGCTGATCCGCTGGCTATGTGACTATCACAACCTCAACGAAGAAGAGCTGCGCAACAGCCTGTACTGGCATCAGGATAACGATGCGGTCAGCCATCTGATGCGTGTGGCCAGCGGTCTGGATTCGCTGGTGCTGGGCGAGCCGCAGATCCTCGGCCAGGTGAAAAAAGCCTTCGCGGATTCCCAGAAAGGTCATCTGAAAGCCAGCGAACTGGAGCGAATGTTCCAGAAGTCATTCTCCGTGGCGAAGCGTGTGCGAACCGAAACCGACATTGGCGCCAGTGCGGTTTCGGTTGCTTTCGCGGCCTGTACTCTTGCCCGTCAAATCTTTGAATCGCTGTCGACCGTCACCGTACTGCTGGTGGGGGCGGGCGAAACCATCGAGCTGGTGGCGCGCCATCTTCGCGAACACAAGGTGAAGAAGATGATCATCGCTAACCGCACCCGCGAACGTGCGCAGGTGCTGGCAGATGAAGTGGGCGCTGAGGTGATTGCGCTGAGCGACATCGATGAACGTCTGAAAGAGGCGGACATTATTATCAGTTCTACCGCCAGCCCGCTGCCGATTATCGGGAAAGGGATGGTCGAGCGTGCGCTGAAATCCCGCCGCAATCAGCCGATGCTGCTGGTGGATATCGCCGTTCCGCGTGATGTCGAACCGGAAGTGGGCAAACTGGCGAACGCCTACCTGTACAGCGTGGATGACCTGCAAAGTATCATTTCGCACAACCTTGCCCAGCGTAAGGCGGCGGCTGTGCAGGCGGAAACCATCGTTGAACAGGAAACCAGCGAATTTATGGCCTGGCTGCGCGCGCAAAGCGTCAGCGAGACCATCCGCGAATACCGCGGTCAGGCGGAGCAGGTGCGTGATGACCTGACGGCCAAAGCGTTAGCGGCCCTTGAACAGGGCGGCGACGCGCAGGCGATTATGCAGGATTTAGCCTGGAAACTGACCAACCGCCTGATCCATGCCCCAACCAAATCTCTTCAGCAGGCTGCCCGTGACGGGGACGATGAACGCCTGACTATTCTGCGCAACAGCCTCGGGCTGGAATAGCGCCCTATACCCATTTTCTAAGACAAGGTGCATTTACGCCTATGAAGCCTTCTATCGTCGCTAAACTGGAAGCTCTGCACGAGCGCCATGAAGAAGTCCAGGCGCTGCTCGGCGATGCCGGGACCATTGCCGACCAGGAACGTTTTCGCGCGCTGTCGCGTGAATACGCGCAGTTAAGTGATGTTTCAAAATGCTTTACCGACTGGCGACAGGTCCAGGAAGATATCGAAACCGCGCAGATGATGCTCGACGATCCTGAAATGCGCGAGATGGCCCAGGAAGAGTTGCAGGACGCTAAAGCGCGGTCAGAAGAGATGGAGCAGCAGCTTCAGGTCCTTCTGCTGCCAAAAGATCCGGACGATGAGCGTAACGCTTTTGTGGAAGTCCGCGCCGGTACCGGCGGCGACGAAGCGGCGCTGTTCGCCGGAGATCTGTTCCGTATGTACAGCCGTTATGCGGAATCACGCCGCTGGCGCGTAGAGATCATGAGCGCCAACGAAGGCGAGCATGGCGGCTACAAAGAGGTTATCGCCAAAATCAGCGGCGACGGCGTTTATGGTCGGCTGAAGTTTGAATCCGGTGGTCACCGCGTGCAGCGTGTGCCTGCGACAGAATCTCAGGGACGCATTCACACTTCGGCCTGTACGGTGGCGGTCATGCCCGAGCTGCCGGAAGCGGAACTGCCGGATATCAACCCGGCGGATCTGCGCATCGACACCTTCCGCTCTTCAGGGGCGGGTGGTCAGCACGTTAACACCACCGACTCCGCTATCCGTATTACTCACCTGCCCACCGGGATTGTGGTTGAGTGTCAGGACGAGCGATCCCAGCACAAGAACAAAGCTAAGGCTTTATCCGTGCTGGGTGCCCGTATCCACGCGGCGGAAATGGCGAAACGCCAGCAGGCGGAAGCCTCTACCCG
>NZ_JABMCU010000318.1:0-2310 GCF_013179605.1 Enterobacter sp. CM29
CCGCCCTCCTGCGCCAGCACGGTAAAAATAACATCCTCTTTCAGAACAAAAGCCCGCCCTTCATGGAGACTTCCCCGGGCGGGCCAAAATGCAGGCGACGTTTGTTCGTTCATCCGCGATCCTTATTGTCGGCGGGTCAGCTCCCGCTGAATATGATCCAGCAGAATATCGATGTTAATCGGCTTACGCAAAAATGCAGCGGCGCCCAGGCTGAGTGCATACCGCTGCATATTTTCATCCGCATGGCCGGAGATAAACAGTATTGGCGGCGGCGGCGTGGCCAGCAACCGCAGCTTCTCAAACAGCTCGATCCCGTTCATGCCGCGCAGCTTGATGTCGGTGATCACCAGCGACGCGCCGGACAGGGCGAGAGGGTGGCTCAAAAACACCTCTGCCGAATCGAAGGTATCGGTAGCATACCCTTCCGATTGCAGCAGGTTACTGAGCCCGCTGCGAACAGAGCGTTCGTCATCAATGATGGCAATGCGCCACGGCAGCGTCATGCTGTCTTTCCTCAAACAATTCGTTACGCGTCGCGGTTTTCCTTCGCGGGCGTTGGGGGCGCGGTACCGCTGATTTTCGGTACGCATTCATGACGAAACCAGGCCAGGGTCAGCGGTTCGCGGCTCACCAGACGCCGTCCGATGGGGATCAGTTGTTCACCCACCAGCATGCCGAACAGGCCAAGCAGCGCGACGACCGGCGGCGCCGGGGAATGCACGTCGAGCAGGGCGTAAATTACCCCAGCCGCGACCCCGCACACCAGCGAAATAATCCAGGCCTTCATGATGACGCTCCGGTCAGGTGCTGAACGTGGGGAACCGTCACCTGCACGCCAGCGGGATTATCGCGGGATAAAAGATGACGCATCGCCTGTTCCCCTGCCAGCATACCCAGCAGGCCAATCAGCGCCAGCGCGGGCGGCGCGGGGGAACGCACCTTCAGCACGGCATACATCAGGCCAATCAGCACGCCTGCCGCGAGGGATATCAACCCTGTACTCATTGTGAACTCCAGAGAAAAAGGCAGTGACGAGCCGGATGAGGGACCAGCCCGCCGCCGGGATTTAGCGTGCCGGAACCGGCGCTAAGGTACGGTGCTCGCTCTTCTGGCGAGACGGCGCTTTGTGCACCATGGTGTAGGCATAATCCACGCCCATGCCGTAGGCGCCGGAGTGCTCGCGCACGATATCCATCACCGCGGTATAGGTCTCTTTATGTGCCCAGTCACGCTGCCACTCCAGCATCACCTGCTGCCAGGTCACCGGGATCACGCCCGCCTGGATCATGCGCTGCATCGCGAAGTCGTGGGCTTCTTTGGAGGTGCCGCCGGACGCGTCCGCCACCATATAAATTTCGTAGTCCCCTTCCAGCATCGCGCACAGGGCAAAGCTGTTGTTGCACACTTCGGTCCACAGGCCCGCGACAACCACCTTCTTCTTGCCGTTAGCCTTCAGCGCGTCACGCACCTTCTGGTCGTCCCAGGAGTTCATGGAGGTACGCTCCAGAATGTCCTGACCCGGGAACACGTCCAGCAGCTCCGGATAGGTGTTACCGGAGAAGCTTTCGGTTTCAACGGTGGTGATGATGGTCGGGATGTTGAACACTTTTGCCGCTTTCGCCAGCGCCACGGTGTTGTTTTTCAGCACCTGGCGGTCAATAGACTGCACGCCAAACGCCATCTGCGGCTGGTGGTCGATGAAGATGATCTGACAGTTGGCTGGGGTTAAGACTTCGAGTTTTGTAGTGGTCATAAGATTATCCAGTGAGGTTAAAGGTTAAAATCGCCGCGAACAGCACGCCGATAAAATCGCATTCATCCTATGACCCACGCCGCTGGCGCGTAATTATCTCTTCGTATAGTTAACCTTAGGTATAGTTATACTTTGGTATACCTATCCTATTGTATAACTGGATCTTTCCCGAAACCGGTTCCCATAATCCTGACCATTCCCCTCTCAGTCTGGAGCAGTTATGGTTACCCTCGGTAAAGCCGATCTCATTCTGGTTAACGGCCAGTTTCACACCGTCGATCGCGAGAACCCTCTCGCGGAAGCCGTTGCCGTGCGCGACGGGAAATTCCTGGAAGTGGGCACCGTCGCCGAGGTGATGCAACACCACTGCGACGGCACTAAGGTGGTCGACTTAAAAGGCCACACCGCCATCCCCGGCCTGAACGACTCGCACCTGCACCTGATCCGCGGCGGGCTGAACTACAATCTCGAGCTGCGCTGGGAAGGCGTACCGTCCCTGGCAGATGCCCTGCGCATGCTGAAAGAGCAGGCCCTGCGCACGCCGTCGCCCCAGTGGG
>NZ_JABMCU010000319.1:0-2285 GCF_013179605.1 Enterobacter sp. CM29
GGCGCGCGTAGAGCAGGTGACGGACAAGCCCATCACCCAGGTAAGCGGCTGGCAGGATAAAAACGTCCGCATGTTGTTTATCGCCTCCACGCTGATGTGGACCTGCAACACCATGTACATTATCGATATGCCGCTGTGGATCAGCAGCGATCTGGGACTGCCCGACAAGCTCGCGGGGATCCTGATGGGCACCGCTGCCGGGCTGGAGATCCCGGCGATGATTCTGGCGGGTTACTACGTAAAACGTTTCGGAAAGCGTCGGATGATGGTCGTCGCCATGGCGGCTGGGGTGGTGTTCTACGCGGGGTTAATCCTTTTCCATTCGCGTGAAGCTTTGCTGGCGTTACAGCTATTTAACGCGGTATTTATCGGAATCGTTGCCGGGATCGGCATGCTCTGGTTCCAGGATTTAATGCCGGGGCGAGCAGGCTCCGCGACCACGCTGTTTACAAACAGTATCTCTACCGGCGTGATTCTGGCAGGGGTGATTCAGGGGGCGCTGTCGCAAAGCTATGGACATGCATCCGTGTACTGGGTGATCGCAGCGATTTCGGTCATCACGCTTGTGTTAACGTGCCGGGTTAAAGACGTTTGATTCTGGAAGGCGGCTTCACGAAATGAAACGATTTTCTGACAGGAGCAGAGAAGGCGCATAGAGTGCGTGACGGGTGCTTGAGGCTGTTTGCCTCAGGCTTTCGCAAGAGGCAAACAGTGGAGAGTCCCACATCAAAAAAATGATGGGGAGACCAACTTCACAACCAACATTGCGAGGTTAGTCTCTTCATTGCCGAAAAGCAATAAGGAGGCTGGAATGCCAAAACGTACTCTGCTGTTAGGTTTGTTTCTGATCTGTACGACGTTGTTGATCTTCACCTGGATGGTGCGCGACTCGCTGTGTGAGCTGCACTTCAGACAGGAGAAAACAGAGCTGGCGGCAGTGTTGGCTTACGAAGCAAAACGTTAGCGGTATTGGCGGGGTTTTTCCCCGCCTCTCCAGAGTGGTTACGCCTCAACGCACCCTTATCAATGGCCCGCGCCCTGCGGGCCATTGCCTTTAGCCCATAAACGCAGGCTGTTTTTTCTCGTAGGTGGAGATAGCCTCTTCGTGCTGCAGCGTCAGGCCAATGCTATCCAGACCGTTCAGCATGCAGTGGCGACGGAACGCATCAATGCTAAAGCTGTAGGTCTTGTCACCGGCTTTCACCACTTCTGCTTCCAGATCCACTTCAAACGACATCCCCGGATTTGCCTGCACCAGCGCAAACAGTTCATCGACCTGTTCGTCACTCAGCGTCACCGGCAGCAGCTGGTTGTTGAAGCTGTTGCCGTAGAAGATATCCGCGAAGCTTGGGGCGATAACCACTTTAAAACCGTAGTCGGTCAGCGCCCATGGCGCGTGTTCACGCGACGATCCGCAGCCAAAGTTTTCCCGCGCCAGCAGAATGGAGGCGCTTTTGTATTCCTGAAAGTTCAGGACGAATTCCGGGTTCGGCACTTCGCCTTTATCATCGAGGAAGCGCCAGTCGTTGAACAGATGCGCCCCAAAACCCGTGCGCGTCACTTTCTGCAAAAACTGTTTAGGAATGATCGCGTCAGTATCGACGTTAGCGGCGTCCAGCGGGACAACACGGCCCGTATGTTGGGTAAATTTCTCTGCCATGATTGTCTCCTTATTTCAGGCTGCGAATATCGGCGAAATGACCGGTGACTGCCGCAGCGGCGGCCATTGCCGGGCTGACCAGGTGGGTGCGCCCACCGCGGCCCTGACGGCCTTCAAAGTTACGGTTGCTGGTGGAGGCACAGCGCTCGCCCGGATTCAGGCGGTCGTTGTTCATCGCCAGACACATGGAGCAGCCGGGCAGGCGCCACTCGAAGCCTGCTTCGATAAAGATCTTATCCAGACCTTCCGCTTCCGCCTGGGCTTTCACCGGACCGGAGCCCGGCACAACCAGCGCCTGCACGCCCGGTGCCACTTTGCGGCCTTTTGCAATTTCTGCCGCAGCGCGTAAATCTTCGATACGGGAGTTAGTGCAGGAGCCGATGAACACTTTATCAATGCTCACGTCGGTCAGCGGTACGCCGGGTTTCAGCCCCATATAGGCCAGCGCCTTTTCCGCACTCGCGCGCTCGACCGGATCGGCGAAGGAAGCCGGGTCAGGAATGCAGTCGTTGACGGAAATGACCTGGCCCGGGTTGGTGCCCCAGGTGACTTGCGGGGCGATCTCTTCCGCCTGCAACGTCACAACGGTATCAAAAATTGCCCCCTCGTCCGTTTTCAGGGTTTT
>NZ_JABMCU010000032.1:0-28067 GCF_013179605.1 Enterobacter sp. CM29
AATTAAACATTGAGGGTGAAGAGCAAATTGAAGCCCTTCGCCGCCGCCTGCGCGCCATGGAGCGCGACGGCCAGCTGGTCTTTACTCGTCGCCAGTGCTACGCGCTGCCAGAACGCCTCGATCTGCTGAAAGGCACCGTTATTGGTCATCGCGATGGCTTCGGCTTCCTGCGCGTGGAAGGCCGTAAAGACGACCTGTACCTCTCATCCGAACAGATGAAGATGTGTATTCACGGCGACCAGATCCTGGCGCAGCCGCTGGGTGCAGATCGTAAAGGCCGCCGCGAAGCGCGCGTGGTCCGCGTGCTGGTGCCGAAAACCAGCCAGATTGTAGGCCGTTACTTTACCGATGCGGGCGTAGGCTTTGTGGTGCCGGACGACAGCCGTCTGAGCTTCGACATTCTCATCCCGCCTGAAGAGGTGATGGGCGCACGCATGGGCTTTGTGGTAGTGGTTGAACTTACCCAGCGCCCGACCCGCCGTACCAAAGCGGTAGGTAAAATCGTCGAAGTGCTGGGCGATAACATGGGCACCGGCATGGCCGTTGATATGGCGCTGCGCACCCATGAAATTCCTTACGTCTGGCCGAAAGCGGTTGAAGACCAGATCGAAAACCTGCGTGAAGAAGTGCCGGAAGAGTCCAAAGCAGGCCGCGTGGATCTGCGCGATCTGCCGCTGGTCACCATTGATGGTGAAGACGCCCGCGACTTCGATGATGCCGTGTACTGTGAGAAAAAACGCGGTGGTGGCTGGCGTCTGTGGGTGGCTATCGCGGATGTGAGTTATTACGTACGTCCACACACGCCGCTGGATAACGAAGCGCGCAGCCGCGGTACGTCGGTCTACTTCCCGTCGCAGGTTGTACCGATGCTGCCAGAAGTGCTCTCTAACGGCCTGTGTTCCCTCAACCCGCAGGTGGACCGCCTGTGTATGGTCTGCGAAATGACCATCTCCAGCAAGGGTCGTCTGACGGGCTATAAGTTCTACGAAGCGGTGATGAGTTCTCATGCGCGCCTGACCTATACCAAGGTCTGGCATATGTTGCAGGGCGATCAGGATCTTCGCGAACAGTACGCGCCGCTGGTCAAACACATCGAAGAGCTGCACAACCTCTACAAAACGCTGGATCAGGCGCGCGAAGAGCGCGGTGGGATTTCGTTTGAGAGTGAAGAGGCGAAATTCATCTTTAACGCTGAGCGTCGTATCGAGCGAATCGAGCAGACTCAGCGTAACGATGCGCACAAGCTGATTGAAGAGTGTATGATCCTGGCGAACATCTCGGCGGCACGTTTCGTTGAGAAAGCCAAAGAGCCTGCTCTGTTCCGTATTCACGATAAGCCAACCACGGAAGCCGTAACCTCGTTCCGTTCCGTGCTGGCCGAACTCGGCCTGGAACTGCCTGGCGGCAATAAGCCTGAGCCACGCGATTATGCCGAGCTGCTGGAATCCATCAGCGATCGTCCTGACGCGGAAATGCTGCAAACCATGCTGCTGCGTTCCATGAAGCAGGCGATTTACGATCCGGAAAACCGGGGCCACTTTGGTCTGGCGTTACAGTCGTATGCGCACTTTACCTCGCCGATTCGCCGTTATCCGGATCTGTCCCTGCACCGTGCGATCAAGCATCTGCTGGCGCACGAGCAGGGTCACAAAGGCAATACGACCGAAACCGGTGGGTATCACTACTCCATGGAAGAGATGCTGCAACTGGGCCAGCACTGTTCCATGACCGAGCGTCGTGCGGATGAAGCAACGCGCGACGTGGCGGACTGGCTGAAGTGTGACTTTATGCTGGATCAGGTGGGTAACGTCTTTAAAGGTGTGATTGCCAGCGTCACCGGCTTTGGCTTCTTCGTACGTCTGGATGAGCTGTTTATCGACGGTCTGGTGCACGTTTCCAGCCTTGATAACGATTACTACCGCTTCGACCAGGTCGGACAACGTCTGATCGGTGAATCCGGCGGTCAGACCTACCGTCTGGGCGATCGGGTGGAAGTGAAGGTAGAAGCCGTGAATATGGACGACCGTAAAATCGACTTCAGCCTCATCTCCAGCGAACGGGCTCCGCGTAACGTCGGGAAAACCGAGCGTGAGAAAGCGAAAAAAGGCGGCAACGGTAAAGCGGGCGGCAAGCGACGTCAGGCAGGTAAAAGAGTAAACTTTGAGCCAGACAGCGCCTTCCGTGGCGAGAAGCAGCAGAAGCCCAAGGCGGCGAAAAAAGACGCTCGTAAAGCGAAAAAACCGTCGACCAAGACCCAAAAAATAGCGGCCGCAACCAAAGCGAAGCGCGCGGCGAAGAAACAGCAGGCGGAGTAATTTCCCCTCACCCTGACCCTCTCCCCAACGGGGAGAGGGACAATATTTATTACGAGAACCATCAATGAGTGAAATGATTTACGGCATCCACGCGGTGCAGGCCCTGCTGGAGCGCGCGCCGGAGCGTTTTCAGGAAGTTTTTATTCTGAAAGGGCGTGAAGACAAACGTCTGATGCCGCTGATCCACGCGCTGGAAGCGCAGGGCGTCGTGATCCAGCTGGCGAACCGTCAGTATCTGGATGAGAAAAGCGAAGGTGCTGTACACCAGGGCATTATCGCGCGCGTGAAGCCGGGCCGTCAGTATCAAGAGAACGATCTGCCGGATCTGATCGCTGAGCTGGATAACCCGTTCTTCCTGATCCTCGATGGCGTAACCGACCCGCACAACCTGGGCGCGTGCCTGCGTAGCGCCGATGCAGCAGGCGTGCATGCGGTAATTGTGCCAAGAGATCGTTCCGCGCAGCTTAACGCTACCGCTAAAAAAGTGGCCTGCGGCGCGGCGGAAAACGTTCCGCTGATCCGCGTGACTAACCTGGCGCGCACCATGCGTCTGTTGCAGGAAGAGAATATCTGGATCGTCGGCACGGCCGGTGAAGCGGATCACACTCTGTATCAGAGCAAAATGACCGGCCGTATGGCGCTGGTGATGGGGGCAGAAGGTGAAGGCATGCGTCGCCTGACCCGCGAGCACTGCGATGAGCTGATCAGCATTCCGATGGCGGGCAGCGTGTCGTCCCTGAATGTTTCTGTTGCGACGGGTATCTGCCTGTTTGAAGCGGTGCGTCAGCGCGGGTAGCCTGTTGTGCCGGGTGGCGGCTTCGCCTTACCCGGCCTACAAAAGCATGGTACCGTAGGCCCGGTAAGCGCAGCGCCACCGGGCAACAATCTCACTCCTCTAACGACCACAAATGGTCATCCTTTCTCAGCGTCATCAGCGCGAAAATACTCACCACCGCCGTTGCCATCACGTAGTACGCCGGAATATCCAGATTGCCCGTCTCTTTAATCAGCCCGGTAATGATCAGCCCCGCACAGCCCGAGAAGATCGCATTCGACAGAGAATAGGCCAGCCCAAGCCCGGTATAACGCACGCGCGTCGGGAACATCTCAGACAGCATAGCCGGCCCCGGCCCTGCCAGCATCCCAACCAGACCTCCAGCAATCAGCACCACAATCGCTTTGACAGCCAGCGTGCTGGACTCCGCCTGCAAAATTTTCAGCAGCGGCAGGGCGAGGATCAGCAGGAGCACGGTGGCGATAATCATCACCGTCCGCCGCCCGATCCTGTCGCTCAGCATGCCCGACGGAATGATCGTGAACGCAAACCCAATGTTAGAAATCACCGCAATCAGCAGCGCCTGGTTAAAACCGGTGTGCAGCGCAGATTGCAGATAGGTCGGCATAATCACCAGATAGGTATAACCCGCCGCAGACCAGACCATCACGCGACCAATGCCCATCAGAATGGTTTTGAACGTGGCGGCGGTGCTGGCCTGAGTAACAACCGGTTTTTCCCGTTGCTGCACAAAGCTCGGTGTCTCTTCCATGCTTACCCGCAACCATAGCGCGACCGCACCCATCGGCAACGCCAGGAAGAACGGAATGCGCCAGCCCCAGTCGTGCAAGGCTTCAGGGGAGAGAAGGGCAGAGAGCAACGCGACAATGCCTGCGCCTGCTAACAGCCCGAGCGCCACGGTGAAGGACTGCCATGCCCCGTAAAGACCGCGCTTGCCGCGCGGGGCGAACTCCGTCATCAACGAGACCGCGCCGCCATACTCACCGCCCGCGAACAGTCCTTGCAGAATACGCAGGAGTGTAACGATCAGCGGCGCGGCAATCCCGATACTGGCGTAGACCGGCACAATACCGATGGCAGCGGTGGCGAGCGTCATCAATACCAGCACAATAATCAGCGTCGGTTTACGGCCAATCCTGTCGCCAATGCGGCCAAAGACCACCGCACCCAGCGGGCGGAATAAGAAAGCGATGGCGAATGAGGCCCAGGTGAGGATCAGGCTGGTGAGCTCCGCTTCCCCCTCAAGCTGGAAGAAGTTTCTGGCAATCACCGTTGCCAGAAAACCATAGACCGCAAATTCATACCACTCGATGAAATTACCGATGGAGCCTGCAATTAATGCACGCTTGTGCGCATCCTGTTGCATAACGATCCTCACAAAAACGGGGTAAGAATAAATTATTCAGCATTAGTGAAGTAATGAAATAGTTTATTCTTATGTTCTGTGAGCTATTTCACGAATGATATCAACACGATCGTCATCGTGTGACCCCCCTCCCATGCAGCGTGCATGCTCTCTGTCCATACTTATCTTTATTGCCAATGAAAGGAGGGAGACAGCATGCACTGGCAGACACATACCGTTTTTAATCAACCTGCACCGCTATCGAACAGCAACCTTTTTCTCTCTGATTGCGCCCTGCGCGATGCGGTAGCGCGCGAAGGGGCTGAGTGGGATGTGGATCTTCTTGCCAGCATCGGCCAGCAGTTGGGTACGGCAGAGTCGCTGGAGCTGGGCAGACTGGCGAACGTTAATCCGCCGGAGCTGCTGCGTTATGACGCCACGGGAGCGAGGCTGGATGACGTCCGCTTTCATCCGGCATGGCATCTTCTGATGCAGGGGCTTTGCGCCAACCGGGTGCACAACCTGGCGTGGGAGGAGGAGGTGCGGAAAGGATCGTTCGTCGCCAGGGCCGCGCGTTTCGTACTTCATGCTCAGGTGGAGGCGGGAACGCTTTGCCCGGTGACCATGACCTTTGCGGCCACGCCGCTGTTGCAACAGTCGCTGCCCAAACCGTTTCATGAGTGGTTAACGCCGCTAATGAGCGATCGCTACGACCCCCATCTCGCGCCGGGGGCGCAAAAGCGCGGCCTGCTGATCGGCATGGGGATGACGGAAAAGCAGGGCGGTTCGGACGTACTCAGTAATACTACCAAAGCAGAGAAATGCAGCGATGGCAGTTACCGACTGGTGGGGCACAAATGGTTTTTCTCCGTGCCGCAGAGCGATGCGCATCTGGTGCTGGCGCAGGCGAAGGGCGGGTTGTCCTGCTTTTTTGTCCCGCGTTTCTTACCCGACGGGCAACGTAATGCCGTGCGCCTTGAGCGTCTGAAGGACAAGCTCGGCAACCGCTCAAATGCCAGCAGTGAGGCTGAATTTCTTGATGCTTCCGGCTGGCTGCTGGGCGAAGAGGGGGAAGGCGTCCGGCAAATTCTGAAGATGGGCGGGCTGACGCGCTTTGACTGCGCGCTGGGCAGCCACGGACTGATGCGCCGTGCGCTCTCGGTGGCGCTTTATCATGCCCATCAGCGGCAGACCTTCGGCAAAAATCTGATCGACCAGCCGTTAATGCGCGACGTGCTAAGCCGTATGGCGCTGGTGCTGGAGGGACACACGGCACTGCTGTTCCGACTCGCACGGGCGTGGGACAACCGCAACGACCCGCAGGAAGCCGCATGGGCGCGGCTTTTCACTCCGGCGGCAAAATACAGCGTCTGCAAAGCGGGTATACCGTTTGTGGCAGAGGCAATGGAGGTGCTGGGCGGTGCAGGCTATTGCGAAGAGAGTGAGCTTCCGCGGTTGTACCGTGAAATGCCCGTCAACAGCATCTGGGAAGGCTCTGGCAATATTATGTGCCTGGATGTACTGCGCGTGCTGGCGAAGCAGCCGGGCATTCTCGACCTGCTCGCCGATGATTTCGCGCAGGTCAAAGGTCAGGACAGGCACTTCGATCGCAGCTGGCGTCAGCTACAGCAGAAGCTGCGGAAACCGCAGGAAGCGCAGGGCAGGGAGATCGCGCAGCAGCTCTTTTTACTCGGGGCCGGAAGTCAAATACTGCGGCACGCATCGCCGCCCGTGGCGCAGGCGTGGTGCCGCATGATGCTGGATACCCGGGGCGGCACGCTGATGAGCGAGCAGGTGCAAAACGACCTGCTGCTGCGCGCCACGGGCCGGGTCGGTTAAGCCTTCAGCTGGAACAGGCTCACCAGCCGGGTGAGATGTGAACCCTTCTCGCGCAGCGTCTGTGCTGTCTGCTCGCTGCGTGAGATGCGATCGGCATTGATGTGCGATGCCTCACCGATGTGCGTCATTGCCAGATTCACCTGGCCAATTCCCGCCGACTGCTCGCGGGAGGCGTGGTTGATCTCAGTGACAAGCTGGCTGATGTTATCGATATGAACAATGATGGCATCCATCGCCAGACGCGTCTGCTCAGACAGCGCATGGCCTTCGCTCACCTTGTTCAGCGTATCCCCAATCAGCTGTTCAATCTCTTTTACCGCGTTGGCGCTGCGTGCGGCCAGGGCGCGTACCTCTTGTGCCACCACTGCGAAACCTTTCCCGTGCTCGCCCGCCCGCGCCGCTTCAACCGCCGCATTGAGCGCCAGGATATTGGTCTGGAAAGCGATGGACTCAATCACGCGGGTGATGTCTTCAATGCGTTTCGATGCATCGCGAATATCATCCATGGTGGAGACTGCGTGGGTCACCGTCTCTCCACCCTGATGCACCGCGCGCGAGGTTTCACCCACCAGCTGCTGCGTTTGCTCCATGTTGGCGGCATTTTGCTGCACGGTGGCGGCTAATTGCTCCATGCTGGCGGAGGTCTCCTCAACGCTGCTGGCCTGCTTGTTGATCTGTTCAGAGATCTCGCCGGTGTCTGAAGCCAGCGCGTTAGTCCCCAGATGGATCTCGCTTGCGGCCTCGCGGACCTGCAACACAATTTTTTGCAGGCCTTCCCCGATCCCGTTGATGGCGTCAATCAGCTGGCCGACTTCATCCTGGCGGGTAACCGGCAGGCTGGCGCGCAGATCGCCTGCGGCATACTGCCGGGCAAGCGCGATCACCTCGCGCAGTGGGCGGGTTAGCATCCGGCGAATGAGGATAACGAACAGGCCCGCGAAGAGAGCGGATAGCACCACGCCCGCCATCAGGAAGCGATCGCGCAGTGTGGTGACGCTTGAAAGCAGTACGGCTTTATCCACTTCACCCACGATGGTCCAGTTCCAGCCCGGCAGCGGCGTGTAGGCAACTTTGAGCGTACGGCCATCCGCGCTCACGCGTTCCAGCGTGCCGGCTTTATCACTCAGAAGCTGCTGCTGTGTCGCCGTGTCCCAGTTAGGCAGTTTGCCCTCTTCGCTGGCATGGAACAGATACTGTCCGCGCGTTTTGCCGCTACTGCGATCCAGTACAAAGAAGTGACCGCTCTCGCCCAGACGACGGTTAAGGATTTTCTCGCGCATGACGTTCCACGAATGGGTGATGTCCACGCCGACAAAGATAATCCCGATAACCTGGCCTTCCGCATTCTTAACAGGCTGGTACTGCGTGATATAGCGCTTGCCGAACAGCAGCGCGAGGCCACGATAGACCTCCCCTTTAGTGACGGCGGCAAATGCCGGGCTGGTGGTATCAAGAACGGTTCCGATGGCGCGGTCGCCATTCTCTTTGCGCAGCGACGTCGCCACGCGGACAAAATCGTTACCGCTGCGGACAAACAGCGTCGAGATGGCTCCCGTTCGGCTCAGGAAGTCATCAGAAAGCGTATTGTTTTCATGCAACTCCGTTTCGCCGCCTTTCAGCAAAGGAACGGTAAGCCCATTTATGGTCCGGCTCTGGCTACTGTCGCTGTTCAATGGCTGTGGCAAAAAGGTGGTGAACAGACGGGTATAGCTTTCAACTTCTTCGCTCAGGCTGGTGTTGAACATCTCTACCATATCCACCATGCCGTTGGACTGGTTATGCAGGTCTTCAACCGCAAGATCTTCAAGCTGCTGGCTGGCGTTGTGGCTCAACAGGAAAGTGAACAGCAAAAAAAGCGTAGCGACACTTACAGCTGTTAGCAGCGATAGCTTCGTGCCCAGTCCTGCCCGGCGGAAAAAGGTGATCATAAATTGCTCATTATTGAAAAGTGATGGCTGTTCAACGGCAGAGCGGAGAGAACGTTTATCTGTTTAATGTAACTGAATGTTACGCGTTTGTTTTTATTGAGTTTCTGGAGAGATAAAAAATTTGCAAAAGTGAAAAGCCACTAAAATTAAGTGGCTTTTATCGGAGGGGATTATGCATAAAGAATGGCCTGCACGCGCCAGTGATTAACATGGTGATCTTCCTGCATCTGGACGATACGATACCAGGATGCGCCCTGTTCATCCGCCTTCAGGGCGACGACACGTTCAACGTCTTGCGGACTCCCCGTGATATTATTGACGGAGATCTGACCAATCTCATTCAGGCCCGTGACGCAATCCGCGCTGGCAAATTCAGCCGACTGCGCCGTGGTGCTCAGCAGGCCCGCTGAAAGCAATAGCGTCGTTAAAGCAAGGGTTCGTTTCATCGTCAGCTCCTTTTCACGTGTCTCCGGTATCCGCCGGGCAATCCTTCGCGAATAAACTCATTTCCATTGTTGCTGGCATGGAGTTTATTGTGGACAGGAAAATGTCTACGGACGCAAAGCAGTGTAAAGGTCGTTCAAATGATGATGCTCACTTACGGTACAAAATGCCTTGTGCATACCACTGTCCCGTAATAATGGTTTCATCAATCATCGTGATGACGTAATAATCTGCTTTTGCGGCAACGGCCTGTGCTTCAATTGCGTCTTCTGCATCATCCGGTGAACCGCGAACCATCGCGGATACGGTTCCCAGGCGTTGTAATCCTTCCGTCTGATTACGACGAATTTCCTGAGGATGATCGGTAACCGGCGGTGCCGGTTCTGGCGTACCCTGCAATACGGAACATCCGCTGAGCAGTGAGACCAGCAATAAAGCGGTAAGCCTGCGCATAAACCTGTCTCTTTTCCTGATAGCCATAGTGTAGTGGTCTGCGAATTTAGTTTTGGGGGAATGTTCCCGAAGTGTTATCTGGGACGTAGATTTCGAATGAAAATATCGTGAAACCGTAATCCAGCTCTCAACATTATGAATCATTCATCAGCACAGGATCGACAATGATTGAAATTGAAACTCGCCTGCTTAGTGAGCATGAAATCATCCATGCTTTTCCGGCTGGTAAAGGTGAACAGCCGCTGCCGACGGTAGTTTTCTATCATGGCTTTCTCTCCTCAAAGCTGGTCTACAGCTATTTTGCCGTCGCGCTGGCGCAGGCCGGTTTCCGGGTGGTCATGCCTGATGCGCCGAATCATGGGGCACGCTTTACGGGCGATGAACAGGCGCGGCTGGGGCTGTTCTGGCAAACGCTGCACGGCAATCTGACCGAGTTCGCCGGGCTGCGTGACGCGCTTTTACAGGCCGGGCTGGTGGAGGGGAAACGGCTGGCGGTCGCAGGCGCATCAATGGGCGGAATGACGGCGCTGGGGATCATGGCCAGGCATCCGGAGGTGACGTCCGTGGCTTGCCTGATGGGATCGGGCTACTTTATGTCACTGGCAAAGACGCTGTTCCCGCCGCAGGCACCTCAGGAGATTGAGGCCCTGTTGTCTGAATGGGACGTCAGCCATGCGCTTTCACAGCTGGCCGATCGTCCCCTGCTGCTGTGGCATGGGGATGCCGACGATGTCGTACCGCCCGGTGAAACGTTCCGTCTGCAACAGGTGCTACAGCGTGAAGGGCTGGACAGCAATCTGACCTGCCTGTGGGGTGCCGGTGTCCGGCACCGTATTACTCCGGCTGCGCTGGAAGCCACCGTGGAGTTTTTCCGTCAGCACCTTTAAACGCGCAGCACCGTGACACCCTGATCCTCGAGCTTGCTGAGGATCTCGGGGTTGGCGTTTTTGCCGGTGATCACCATGCTGATTTGCTCGGCGCGGCTGAAAAGCATGCCGGCGCGTTCACCGACCTTGCTGCTGTCGACCAGCACCACCAGTTTACCCACCACGTTGAGCATGTTCTGCTCTGCCATTGCGGTGAGCATATCGGTTTTATACAGGCCATCCGCCGTCAGGCCTTTGCCGCTGGTAAACATCCAGTGCCCGGCGTAGAGGCTGTTTTCACTGTCCTGCGGGCTAAGGGTTATGGACTGGCTCTTGTTATACTGACCGCCCATGATCACCACGCTTTCATGTTCCTGGTCAATGAGATAGTTGGCCAGCGGCAGATAGTTGGTAATGATTTGCACCGGCTTGCCGCACATCTCACGGCCCAGTAAAAACGCTGTCGAACCGCAGTTGATCACCACGCTCTCACCGGGATTCACCAGCTGTGATGCCGCTCTGGCAATCCGCACCTTTTCATCGTGATTCAGCGCCTGGTGAATATTCATCGGCGTCCAGCGTGGACGCTGCTGGCTGATGGCCTCTGCGCCGTTGCGGACTTTTTTCAGCTTGCCGCTTTCATCCAGCTTGTTAATGTCCCGCCGCGCGGTAGCAGGGGAGATCCCTAAACGTTCGATCACTTTCTCGACGGTGATAAACCCTGTTTGCGCCAGGAGTTCCAGTAAAATTTGATGCCGTTGCGCTTCCGTCATGAGCTATTCCGAAAAGAATTGATTTGAAAAGATGATATTTGAAATAGCATGAAATTACTAAATTAAATATGACATCGCCAGACACGGTGTCTGGCGATTGGCTGCACAATCAGAGGAAGGACTTGAACGGCAGGTCTGGCTCAATGGTGAAGCAATCATCAAAACCACGCGGGTAGTGGTACTCGAGATTGTCTTTATCCAGCGGCCAGGTGAACTTGCCGCCAACCTGCCAGATGAACGGCTTGAAACCATACTTGAGTCGGTCTTTTTTCATCTCCCACAGGACGCGGATCTCTTGCGGATCGGCCTGGAAGTTTGACCAGATATCGTGGTGGAAGGGGATCACCACTTTGGTGTTCAGCGCTTCGGCCATGCGCAGCATGTCCGCGCTGGTCATTTTGTCGGTAATCCCTCGCGGGTTTTCACCGTAAGAGCCAAGCGCCACGTCAATCTGGTGCTCGTTACCGTGCTTCGCGTAGTAGTTGGAGTAGTGAGAGTCACCGCTGTGATACAGGGAACCGCCAGGCGTTTTGAACAGGTAGTTCACTGCGCGCTCGTCCATCCCGTCTGGCAGTACGCCTGCGGCTTTCTGGTCGGCAGGCAGGGTGATCAGCGCGGTGCGATCAAAGGCATCCAGCGCGTGAATTTCAACGTCTTTGATTTTCACCACGTCGCCCGGCTTCATCACAATGCAGCGCTCTTTTGGCACGCCCCAGCCAATCCACAAATCCACGCAGGTCTGCGGCCCGATAAAGGGTACGTCGTCCGCGCAGTTTTGCATTACCGCTGCCGCCACGTTCACGTCGATATGATCGTTGTGATCGTGGGTAGAAAGAACGGCGTCGATCTGGCGAATGGCGAAAGGATCAAGCACAAAAGGCGTGGTGCGCAGGTTCGGCTGGAGCTTTTCAACGCCGGCCATACGCTGCATCTGGTGGCCTTTTTTCATCAGTGGATTGCCGTGGCTCTGTTTGCCGGTGCCGCACCAGAAATCAACACAAATGTTGGCGCCGCCTTCTGATTTCAGCCAGATCCCGGTGCATCCAAGCCACCACATCGCAAATGTGCCAGGAGCAACCTGTTCCTGCTCGATCTCTTCGTTCAGCCAGCTACCCCACTCCGGAAAGGTACTCAAAATCCATGATTCACGGGTGATGGTTTTCACTTTACTCATCGTTTGACTCCTGGTTTTAATCAAAAGTAATCATGCTGTGACTTGTTGTGATTAATGCTGTCACTGTTTGAATCGATTTGCAATGGCTGATTTGCGGAAAATTCCCCTCGCCACATCACAGAAAATACACTTCGTCGTTGTTAAGATAACCGCTACATATAATTAATATATTGAAAATTAAGAATTTATTTATCTTTCTGGATCGGTAGTGAAAATCATTACTAACTCCATGGAAATAAATTGCGTGATCCGTCACAAATAATCAAATGCAATCTTGTGGTGATTATTTGTGATTAATAGAGTGATGACACCAACCACACAGGGATTGCCCCTCGTGTTCTCATTTTCTGGAGAGAGTTATGGAGATCCTCTACAACGTCTTTACCGTTTTCTTTAATCAGGTAATGACCAACGCCCCGCTGTTGCTGGGTATCGTGACGTGCCTGGGGTACATCCTGCTGCGCAAAAGCGTCAGCGTGATTATCAAAGGCACCATCAAAACCATCATTGGTTTTATGCTGTTGCAGGCGGGGTCTGGCATTCTGACCAGCACGTTTAAGCCGGTCGTTGCCAAAATGTCTGAGGTATATGGCATTAACGGCGCCATCTCTGACACTTACGCGTCCATGATGGCCACCATCGATCGCATGGGGGATGCGTACAGCTGGGTTGGGTATGCGGTACTGCTCGCGCTGGCGCTGAACATCATTTACGTGCTCCTGCGCCGCATCACCGGTATTCGCACCATCATGCTCACCGGGCACATCATGTTCCAGCAGGCGGGGCTGATTGCCGTTTCTCTCTATATCTTCGGCTACCCAATGTGGACCACGGTCATCTGCACGGCAGTGCTGGTCTCGCTTTACTGGGGCATCACCTCCAACATGATGTATAAGCCAACGCAGGACGTTACTGACGGCTGCGGCTTCTCCATCGGTCACCAGCAGCAGTTCGCCTCCTGGATTGCGTACAAAGTTGCACCGTACCTGGGTAAAAAAGAGGAGAGTGTTGAAGACCTCAAATTGCCTGGCTGGTTGAATATCTTCCACGACAACATCGTCTCCACGGCGATTGTGATGACCCTTTTCTTCGGTGCCATCCTGCTCTCCTTTGGCATTGACGTGGTGCAGGTGATGGCGGGTAAAACCCACTGGACGGTCTATATCCTGCAAACCGGTTTCTCCTTTGCCGTGGCCATTTTCATCATCACTCAGGGCGTGCGTATGTTCGTCGCCGAGCTGTCGGAAGCGTTCAACGGTATCTCTCAGCGCCTGATCCCTGGCGCGGTGCTGGCGATTGACTGTGCGGCTATCTATAGCTTTGCGCCAAACGCCGTCGTCTGGGGCTTTATGTGGGGCACCATCGGCCAGCTGATTGCGGTCGGCATCCTGGTGGGCTGTGGCTCCTCAATCCTGATTATTCCTGGCTTTATCCCGATGTTCTTCTCCAACGCCACTATCGGCGTGTTTGCTAACCACTTCGGCGGATGGCGCGCCGCGCTCAAGATCTGCCTGGTGATGGGCATGGTTGAGATCTTCGGGTGCGTGTGGGCGGTCAAGCTCACCGGCATGAGCGCCTGGATGGGCATGGCGGACTGGTCAATTCTGGCGCCGCCGATGATGCAGGGCTTTGCGTCCGTCGGGCTGGTCTTTATGGCCGTCATCATCCTGATTGCACTGACTTATATGTTCTTCGCTGGCCGTTCGCTGCGAGCTGAAGAAGATGCGGAAAAACAAACAGCAGAAGTTTCTGCTCACTAAGGAGTTTCGATTATGACCGTACGTATCCTGGCTGTGTGTGGCAATGGGCAAGGAAGCTCCATGATCATGAAAATGAAAGTGGACCAGTTTTTAACCCAGTCAAACATTGACCACACGGTGAACAGCTGCGCAGTGGGTGAATACAAAAGTGAACTGAACGGCGCGGACATCATCATCGCTTCAACGCACATTGCCGGCGAGATTAGCGTGTCGGGCAACAAATACGTGGTAGGCGTGCGCAACATGCTGTCGCCTGCGGATTTTGGGCCAAAACTGCTGGAAGTGATCAAAGAGCACTTCCCACAAGACATGAAGTAAGGATGCCACATGAAACTACGTGATTCGCTGGCTGAGAATAACTCCATCCTTTTACAGGCCGAAGCCAGTACCTGGCAGGAAGCGGTGAAGCTGAGCGTGGACCTGCTGGTTAAGGCGGACGTTGTCGAGCCGCGTTATTACCAGGCCATCCTGGATGGCGTGGCGCAGCACGGCCCCTATTTTGTGATTGCCCCGGGGCTGGCAATGCCGCATGGCCGCCCGGAAGAGGGTGTCAAGAAAACCGGTTTTGCGCTGGTGACGCTGAAAACCCCGCTGGTGTTCAACCACGAAGATAACGACCCGGTCGACATTCTGATCACCATGGCAGCTGTCGATGCCAACACCCACCAGGAGGTGGGCATCATGCAGATCGTTAACCTGTTTGATGACGAAGCTAATTTTGACCGTTTACGTGCCTGCCGTACCGCGCAGGACGTGCTGGATTTAATTGATAACGCCACTGCGGCGGCCGTTTAAGAGGAATTGAAAATGTCATTACCAATGTTGCAGGTCGCGCTGGATAACCAGACGCTGTCTCACGCTTACGAAACCACCCGTCTGATTGCGGAAGAGGTGGACATCATCGAAGTCGGCACCATTCTATGCGTGGGCGAAGGCGTTCGTGCGGTTCGTGACCTGAAGGCGCTCTATCCGCATAAAATCGTGCTGGCGGATGCCAAAATTGCCGATGCGGGCAAAATTCTCTCTCGCATGTGCTTTGAAGCCAACGCCGACTGGGTCACCGTGATCTGCTGTGCAGATATCAACACTGCGAAAGGCGCGCTGGACGTGGCGAGAGAGTTCAACGGCGACGTGCAGATTGAACTGACCGGCTTCTGGACCTGGGAGCAGGCACAGGAGTGGCGCGAAGCGGGTATCCAGCAGGTGGTTTATCACCGCAGCCGTGATGCGCAGGCCGCAGGTGTGGCGTGGGGCGAAGCCGATATCAACGCGATCAAACGCCTGGCCGATATGGGCTTCAAAGTGACCGTGACCGGTGGTCTGGCGCTGGAAGATCTGCCGCTGTTCAAGGGTATTCCAATCCACGTCTTTATTGCCGGTCGTAGCATTCGCGATGCGGAATCTCCGGTGGAAGCTGCGCGTCAGTTTAAACGCTCAATCGCTCAGCTTTGGGGTTAAGGAGCGGGTATGTTGTCAAAACAGGTCCCGCTTGGCATCTATGAAAAGGCACTCCCTGCGGGGGAGTGCTGGCTGGAGCGGTTACAGCTGGCGAAGCAGCTGGGTTTCGATTTTGTCGAAATGTCGGTGGATGAGACGGACGAGCGTCTTTCTCGCCTGGACTGGCGCCGCGACCAGCGTCTGGCGCTGGTGAGCGCCATTGCCGAAACCGGCGTGCGCGTGCCGTCCATGTGCCTGAGCGCTCACCGTCGTTTTCCGCTTGGCAGCGAAGATGATGCCGTACGCGCCGAAGGGCTGGAGATCATGCGTAAAGCCATTCGCTTTGCACAGGATGTTGGCATCCGCGTGATCCAACTGGCGGGTTACGATGTTTACTATCAGGAAGCCAACGATGAGACGCGCCGTCGTTTCCGTGACGGCCTGAAAGAGAGCGTTGAGATGGCAAGCCGTGCGCAGGTGACGCTGGCGATGGAGATCATGGATTATCCATTGATGAACTCCATCAGCAAGGCGCTGGGCTACGCGCACTATCTGAACAATCCGTGGTTCCAGCTTTATCCGGATATCGGCAACCTGTCGGCATGGGATAACGATGTACAGATGGAGCTTCAGGCGGGCATCGGGCATATCGTGGCGGTGCACGTAAAAGATACCCGTCCCGGCGTGTTTAAAAACGTACCGTTCGGCACCGGGGTGGTGGATTTCGAACGGTGCTTCCAGACGCTTAAACAGACAGGTTATTGCGGACCTTACCTGATTGAGATGTGGAGCGAAACCGCGGACGACCCGGCGGCAGAAGTGGCGAAAGCCCGGGACTGGGTGCGCGAGCGCATGGCGCGGGCAGGCTTACTGGAGGCGGAACATGCTTAAGCTGAAACAGCAGGTCTTTGAGGCCAATATGGATCTCCCGTGCTATGGACTGGTGACGTTTACCTGGGGCAACGTAAGCGCCATCGATCGCGATCAGGGGCTGGTGGTGATTAAGCCGAGCGGCGTGGCCTATGACGCCATGAAAGTGGACGATATGGTGGTGGTTGACCTGGAAGGACACGTTGTTGAAGGCAAATGGCGTCCTTCTTCAGATACGGCAACCCATCTGGCGCTGTACCAGCGTTACCCGTCCCTGGGTGGTGTTGTGCATACCCATTCCACGCACGCCACCGCCTGGGCACAGGCCGGGCTGGCGATCCCTGCTTTGGGTACGACGCACGCGGACTACTTCTTCGGCGATATTCCCTGCACGCGGGCGTTAACGCAGGCTGAGGTCGAAGGCGAGTACGAACTTAACACCGGCAGGGTCATTATCGAAACGCTGGGTGAGACGGAACCACTGCATACGCCGGGTATTGTGGTGTACCAGCATGGTCCGTTCTCCTGGGGTAAAGATGCGCATGACGCCGTGCATAACGCGGTGGTGATGGAAGAGGTGGCCAGAATGGCGTGGATTGCGCGCGGCATTAACCCACAGCTTCAGGGCATTGATGATTACCTGATGAACAAGCATTTCATGCGTAAGCACGGCCCGAATGCTTATTACGGGCAGAAGTGAATAAGTGCTCTGGAATACCGAAACAGTTGTAACCGGTGGTATTCCGGAGCCATTCATAAAAAAAGCCCCCGGCAGGGGGCAATCATATATAGCTATGATTTTCGTTGGCTTTCCTGGTGCTGGCGATAAAGCGTTACTGGTAAATATCTGCACTGGCGCGCATATTGCCGTTGCTGCCGGGCTCACGTGTCAGTATGACGTGATAGTATTTTGCGCCCTGCGCATCGGTTTCTTCATTAAGCGCCTGATCTGCTTCACTTTCAGTGGCGAAGTTATGATTGATGTAAATAACGCCTAAGCTCTGCACATCATCCATGTTTCTGGCCTGTCGGCTGTCTATCTTGATGGCTGCCATCGCGTTTGCACTGAGCAAAAGCGCAGCCAAAATGGCGAATGCGATTCTTTTCATGATATGCGCTCCACGACTGCGTGCTGTGATATGGGGTAATGCTCTCCTTCTCTGCTTAAGGCTTCTGATTAAAGTGTAATCGCTACTCGGGTTGCGATGGGTGACCATTTCTGATGGTGTTGTTCAAAAAAACAGCGTTTCTGATAAGTGAGATTTTAAATCACCCACTTAGAACAGCTTTACCCTTTGTGCGAATTATTTGTGCAATCACCTTGTGTTTAGCGGGGCGCGCAAGTATTATGACGCGTCAATTTTTCAGCCGACCTTTAACACGTTCCTTGCCTCCCCGGGCCTCGGCTGACCCAGACAGGAGGCTGAATAATCCGTAAGGAGCAATTCGATGCGTCATTACGAAATCGTTTTTATGGTCCATCCTGACCAGAGCGAACAGGTTCCGGGTATGATCGAGCGTTACTCTGCTGCCATCACTGGTGCAGAAGGCACGATCCACCGTCTGGAAGACTGGGGCCGCCGTCAGCTGGCTTACCCAATCAACAAACTGCACAAAGCTCACTACGTTCTGATGAACGTTGAAGCGCCGCAGGAAGTGATTGATGAGCTGGAAACTACCTTCCGCTTCAACGATGCCGTTATCCGCAGCATGGTTATGCGTACCAAACACGCAGTGACCGAAGCATCTCCGATGGTTAAAGCGAAAGACGAGCGCCGTGAGCGTCGCGATGATTTCGCAAACGAAACCGCAGATGATTCTGATGCTGGGGATTCTGAAGAGTAATTTCTGATGACCAACCGTCTGGTGTTGTCCGGCACCGTGTGCAGGACCCCCCTTCGAAAGGTCAGCCCATCAGGAATTCCGCATTGCCAGTTCGTGCTTGAGCATCGTTCTGTGCAAGAGGAAGCCGGGTTTCACCGGCAGGCGTGGTGCCAAATGCCCGTTATCATTAGCGGACACGAAAACCAGGCCATTACTCACAGTTTAACGGTCGGTAGTGCAGTAATCGTTCAGGGGTTCATCTCTTGCCACAAGGCAAAGAACGGCCTGAGCAAAATGGTTCTGCATGCCGAGCAGATTGATTTGATAGATACTGGAGACTAGCCAAATGGCACGTTATTTCCGTCGTCGCAAGTTCTGCCGTTTCACCGCGGAAGGCGTTCAAGAGATCGACTATAAAGATATCGCAACGCTGAAAAACTACATCACCGAAAGCGGTAAGATTGTCCCAAGCCGTATCACCGGTACTCGTGCAAAATATCAGCGTCAGCTGGCTCGCGCTATCAAACGCGCTCGCTACCTGTCTCTGCTGCCGTACACTGATCGTCATCAGTAATCGGGCACGGTCCATTAATACGACTTTAAGAGGATAAGGTAATGCAAGTTATTCTGCTTGATAAAGTAGCAAACCTGGGCAGCCTGGGTGATCAGGTAAACGTTAAAGCGGGTTACGCTCGTAACTTCCTGGTACCACAGGGTAAAGCTGTTCCAGCTACTAAGAAAAACGTAGAGTTTTTCGAAGCACGTCGTGCTGAACTGGAAGCCAAACTGGCTGACGTTCTGGCGGCTGCTAACGCTCGCGCTGAAGCAATCAACGCACTGGGCACCGTTACCATCGCGTCTAAAGCTGGCGACGAAGGTAAACTGTTCGGTTCCATCGGTACCCGCGATATCGCTGATGCAGTCACTGCAGCAGGCGTTAAAGTGGCTAAGAGCGAAGTTCGCATGCCGAACGGCGTTCTGCGTACCACTGGTGAGCACGAAGTTGACTTCCAGGTTCACAGCGAAGTGTTCGCTAAACTGGTTGTTAACGTAGTAGCTGAGTAATTTTTTACTCTGCTCACGTCGAAGCGCCGGCCTTGTGCCGGCGTTTTGCTTTTTAGCGTGACCCTACGTCATGTTTTGCGATTGTAAGGTCGCTATTCCTGATGCATTCTCTGATAATAAATTGAAACGCAATTTTATTTATGAGATTTGTCATGGATACCGCTCTGCCCACGCCCGTCTTTGCCCGTCGAAATGTGGCCTATGCCTGCGCCACGCTCTGCTGTCTGCTTTGGGGAAGCTCATACCCGGCCATTAAAAGCGGCTACGAACTCTTCCAGATCGCGACCGATGATATTCCGTCCAAAGTCGTCTTTGCTGGATACCGTTTTCTGTTTGCCGGTGCGTTGCTGCTGCTCTTTGCCCTGGCCCAACGTAAACCGATTGGCAGGCTCACACCCACGCAGTTTGGTCAGCTCACGATCCTCGGGCTGACCCAGACCACCATCCAGTACACCTTCTTTTATATCGGCCTTGCTTACACCACCGGGGTGAACGGTTCGATCATGAATGCCACCGGGACCTTCTTCAGCGTGCTGCTGGCGCACTTTATCTACCACAACGACAAACTCAGCTATAACAAAACGCTGGGCTGTGTTCTGGGCTTTACCGGCGTGATGCTGGTGAACTTCCACGGCGGGTTAAGTGATTTCCAGTTTGTCTGGCAAGGTGACGGATTTGTGGTGCTGGCGGCCTTTATTCTCTCTGCGGCTACGCTTTACGGGAAACGCATTTCCCAGACCGTTGACCCGACGGTGATGACGGGATGGCAGCTGGCGATAGGCGGGGCGGCACTGGTTGCGGGAGGCTATGCCACGGGCGGGGCGCTGGAGGTGCACAGCATGAAGGCCGTCGCCGTGCTGGGGTATCTGACGCTGCTCTCATCCGTGGCGTTCGCCCTGTGGAGCGCGCTGCTGAAAGTGAACCGCGTGAGTATGATTGCCCCGTTCAACTTTGTCATACCTGTAGCAGGAACGGTGCTCTCCGCCATATTCCTCGGCGAAGACATTCTGGACATCAAATACGCGATTGCGCTGGTGCTGGTCTGCTCGGGGATCTGGTGGGTGAATAAACGTCGTGCCTGAGAACAAAAGTGCCGGGGGGCGGCTTCGCCTTACCCGGCCTGGGCTATTAACGTGCTCTGATAAAACTGCCGTCCGGCTGGCGGGTAAACAGTACCTGCTGCCCGTTTCCGGTATCGATCGTTAACCCGGTCACCACCCCACTGGCATTCTGGCGGATCTGCACCATCTGACCATTTTGCAGGTTGCTGAGCGGCTTGCCTGCCCCCTCGACTTGCGCCATGGCATACACATCCGTTGCAGGCAGGCTGTGGTCGCGGAACAGCTGAGCAAGGGTTTTCCCTGGCTCTACGCGATACGAACGCCACTGCTGCTCAATGCCGGTGGGCTGTTGCGCCTGTGGCTCTGAAGGGGCGGCGGCCTGCTCCTGATCTTCCTGAACAGGTTCAGGTTCAACCGGCGCAACCTGGCCCGGATCGTTAGACGGTGTGACCAGTTGCGTCTGCATCGGCTGTGAATCAGGCTGCGGCTGGCTTTGCGACTGGATATCCAGCTCAGCATTGCGGCTTACCGGCCCGGTATCAACGTTGTCACTGCCGGAAGGAAGCAGGAAACCGATGACCATCAGCAACGCGCCGATGATAATGCCTCTGCGGTGCAAAGGCGGCAGCGGGTCCATGATGCGAAAGTTATCCGGCGCATGCCAGATTTTCGCCAGGGTAGGTTTCAGTTCAAATCGCCCGGGCATGGCTCTCCTCCTGCTCCGCGTCTTTTTATCCTGTCCTGAGAAGTGTAGTTTGCTAACTGCCTGATGGGCGTAACAAAGCCAGCTTTCGTGACATATATTAGGGAAAATCCTGACGGCTACTATTGTTTCCGTTTCGTCGCAGTTTGTCACCTTTACTTAAGACAAAGTTTTACCCATAAGGGCATGGCTGATATGCTGCCCGCTACTTTAAATGTGATGGAAGGAAAACCCATGACCACCCCGACTTTTGACACTATCGAAGCGCAGGCAAGCTACGGCATCGGCTTGCAGGTAGGACAGCAGCTGAGCGAATCCGGCCTGGAAGGTCTGTTACCGGAAGCGCTGGTGGCGGGTATCGCTGACGCGCTGGAAGGCAAGCAGCCCGCTGTGCCGGTTGACGTTGTGCACCGTGCGCTGCGTGAAATCCACGAACGTGCTGACGCCGTACGTCGCGCGCGTTTCGAAGAGATGGCGGCAGAAGGCGTGAAATATCTGGAAGAGAACCGTGAGCGTGAAGGCGTGAACAGCACCGAGTCCGGCTTGCAGTTCCGCGTAATCAATCAGGGTGATGGCGCAATCCCGGCGCGTACCGACCACGTTCGCGTACACTACACCGGTAAGCTGATCGACGGCACCGTGTTCGACAGCTCCGTCGCGCGTGGCGAACCGGCTGAATTCCCGGTCAACGGCGTGATTGCAGGCTGGATCGAAGCCCTGACCCTGATGCCAGTAGGTTCAAAATGGGAACTGACTATCCCGCACAACCTGGCATACGGCGAGCGTGGCGCTGGCGCGTCCATTCCGCCATTCAGCACCCTGGTGTTTGAAGTCGAGCTGCTGGAAATCCTGTAATCGGTTTTTCTTATTTTCCTCTCTCCGATCGGGGAGAGGAAAATAGCGATAAAACCTGGAGTTACGACGGAATCAACATTTTGTATTGCAAACGAAACTGTTACGTGTATTTTTGTGAGCTGTTTCGCGCTGTATGAGTGATATGACACTCACTTTCAACATATTATTAACATAATATTCAAATCATAGTATTCATCCCGCCGATTCTTACCTACTATCGATAAGCCCTTACAAAGGGAACGTCATTTTTTTGGCGTATTTAAAGGCCAGAAGAGCCTTAACAACACAGACAGGCATAAACAGGAAAATATCACATGGTAGATCAGGTCAAAGTCGCCGCCGCAGAAGAGGCGACGTCTGAACAGTCGCTACGGCGAAATCTCACGAACCGTCACATTCAGCTTATTGCCATTGGTGGAGCCATCGGCACCGGGCTGTTTATGGGCTCGGGCAAAACCATCAGTCTTGCCGGCCCGTCGATCATCTTCGTTTATATGATCATCGGTTTTATGCTCTTTTTCGTGATGCGTGCAATGGGTGAATTGCTGCTCTCGAACCTCGAATACAAATCCTTCAGCGACTTCGCGTCAGACCTGCTCGGCCCGTGGGCTGGCTATTTTACCGGCTGGACCTACTGGTTCTGCTGGGTGGTTACCGGCATGGCGGATGTTGTCGCTATTACGGCCTACGCCCAATTCTGGTTCCCCGGCCTGTCGGACTGGGTGGCCTCGCTGGCGGTGATTGTCCTGCTGCTGAGCCTCAACCTCGCGACCGTTAAAATGTTCGGTGAGATGGAATTCTGGTTCGCGATGATCAAAATCGTCGCCATCATCGCGCTGATTGTCGTCGGGCTGGTAATGGTGCTGACGCACTTCCAGTCGCCAACTGGCGTTCAGGCCTCGTTTGCCCATCTGTGGAATGATGGCGGCTGGTTCCCGAAAGGCATCAGCGGCTTCTTCGCCGGTTTCCAGATTGCGGTGTTCGCGTTTGTCGGGATTGAGCTGGTGGGGACCACGGCGGCGGAAACTAAAGATCCGGAGAAATCCCTGCCGCGCGCGATCAACTCCATTCCGCTGCGTATCATCATGTTCTACGTGTTCGCGCTGATCATCATTATGTCCGTGACGCCATGGAGCTCAGTAGTGCCAACCAAGAGCCCGTTCGTCGAGCTGTTCGTGTTGGTGGGGCTGCCTGCTGCCGCGAGCCTGATTAACTTCGTGGTGCTGACCTCTGCAGCCTCTTCCGCGAACAGCGGCGTCTTCTCCACCAGCCGTATGCTGTTTGGTCTGGCGCAGGAGGGCGTTGCCCCGAGCGCGTTCGCCAAACTGTCTAAACGTGCGGTACCGGCGAAAGGGCTGACCTTCTCCTGCATCTGTCTGCTGGGCGGTGTGGTGATGCTCTACGTTAACCCGAGCGTAATCGGCGCGTTCACCATGATCACCACGGTGTCGGCGATCCTGTTTATGTTCGTCTGGACCATCATCCTCTGCTCATACCTGGTGTACCGCAAACAGCGTCCACATCTGCATGAGAAGTCGATCTACAAGATGCCACTGGGCAAGCTGATGTGCTGGGTATGCATGGCGTTCTTCGTCTTCGTGCTGGTGCTACTGACGCTGGAAGAAGATACCCGTCAGGCACTGATCGTCACGCCGCTGTGGTTTATCGCGCTGGGGCTGGGCTGGCTGTTTATCGGTAAGAAACGGATGGCTGGCATGCGTTAAGCATGTTGCCGGGTGGCGCTGACGCTTACCCGGCCTACGTTCGAGGACGTTGTAGGCCCGGTAAGCGCTAGCGCCACCGGGCTTTTTTATTTACCCGATAATGCACGCGGGAACAGAACGTTATTCTCAAGACTGATGTGTTCCATCAGATCGTCGATCATCTCGTTGATGCCGTTGTACATCGCTTTCCAGGTGGTGCACGCCTCTGGCGGCGGTGTGACATTGTGGGTGGTGTGTTTGATCACTTCCAGCAGTTCTCCGGCGTCATCATGTTCGCTTTCCATCACGCTGATTGGCCCCATTGCCTGGCTGCCCATGCCCTGTTTGATCATCGGGAAGAGGATCTGCTCCTCTTTCATCATGTGGCTGGATAGTTCTTCGTGCAGCATGGTCAGGTATTTCGCCAGGCCGCGCGGTACGGAAGGTTTATCGGCGTGAACGCGCTCAACTTTGGTGGCCTGTAAAATCAGCTCCGGCAGCTGTTCGCGGTGACGGTCGTGGTAACGCACAATGATATGGTCGATGATTTCAGCCAGCGGCGCGGTGCGCCAGTCTTTGTCGACAGGCTGTTCTGCCAGCTTAGCCAGCTCCGCTTCGATAGCTTCTACATCCAGCTCTTTACGCGACGCTGCGCGCGCCAGCGTTTGCTTACCGCCGCAGCAGTAATCCATATCGTATTTACGGAACAGCGCTGAAGCGCGAGGGATGGAGAGCGCCAGCTCGCCTAAGGGTTGGTCGCGGAAGGCCATAGCAGTTACCTCATCATCAGGAATATAAGATGCATTTTAAATGCATCTTTATGGGGATACTATAACCCTTTAGAGGCAAGGGTAAAAATGAGAAGGGGATCACAAAAAAATCGTGCTTTTAACTTGCTGATTGAATGCAGAAAAGGGCTTTCGAAAGTTTTTAAAGGTGGAGAAACAGTAAACAACCTGCCGCGCGTGCCGATAGATACAGGTCAGACAATACCTGTATATAAAAAAGGCAACGCATGTTTAAACGTATAAAAGTCATTACTCTTTTGATTTCGGTGCTGCTTGTGCTCGGCATCATGCAACTGATCTCCGCCGGCATTTTCATTAATGCGCTCAATAACGACAAAGAGAACTTCACCGTTTCTCAGCTTTCCAGCCAGAACGTCGCGGAGTTTACCGACGCCTGGATCAGCCTGAATCAGGCGCGTGTCACCCTTAACCGCGGCATGCTGCGTCTGCAAAGCAGCATGGCGTCGCAGATTAACGGCGGGCAGCTGAACGAGCTGGTCAATACCGCGAAAAACCTGCTGGCTGATGCCCAGACACATTACGATAAATATTACGCGCTGCCGGAAACGCCGGGTATGGACGAGCACCTGGCCGACAGGCTGGAAGAGCACTACCGCATCTACTCCGCCACGCTGACGCAAATGAACGTTCTGCTGGGGCAGGGCAATCTGGAAGATATGTTCAAACAAAATGCCGAACAGAAGCAGACCGCGATGCAAAAGGTCTATCGCGAGTGGCGGGAGGCGCAGGCCGCGCTCACCGACAAAGGCATCAAGGACAATGAAAGCGACTACAAACGCATTCTGTGGATCCTGTCTGCGGTGATGCTGCTGGTGATCGCGGTGATTATTTCCAGCTGGATTGCGATGCGCCGCGTGCTGCTGCTGCCGCTGGAAGAGGTGATCAGCCATATCCGCGCCATTGCGGCAGGGGATTTAACCCAGCCGATTCAGGCTGAGGGTAAAAATGAAATGGCGATCCTGGCGCGCAACGTTCAGGAGATGCAGACTGCGCTGGCCAACACGGTGGGCGTGGTGCGTGAAGGCGCAGATACCATCTACACCGGCGCGGGTGAAATCTCGGCGGGCAGCAACGATCTCTCGTCTCGCACAGAGCAGCAGGCCGCTTCTCTGGAAGAGACGGCAGCCAGCATGGAACAGTTAACCGCCACCGTGAAGCAAAACGCCGATAACGCGCGTCAGGCGTCGCGTCTGGCGCTGGACGCCTCCTCCACCGCGAAGAAGGGCGGAAACGTGGTAGAAGGCGTGGTGCGCACCATGGACGAAATCGCCACCAGTTCCAGCAAAATTGCGCAAATTACCAACGTAATCGATGGCATTGCCTTCCAGACCAATATTCTGGCGCTGAACGCGGCGGTAGAAGCGGCGCGTGCGGGCGAGCAGGGGCGTGGCTTCGCGGTTGTCGCGGGTGAGGTGCGTACCCTTGCCCAGCGCAGCGCTCAGGCGGCGAAAGAGATCAAAGCCCTGATCGATGATTCCGGCGAGCGCGTTAACGCGGGCTCTCAGCTGGTAAATGAAGCGGGCGCGACGATGGCAGAGATCGTCAATGCAGTTACGCGCGTGACGGACATCATGGGGGAGATTGCGTCGGCCTCCGACGAACAGAGCCGCGGTATCGACCAGGTGGGCCAGGCGGTGGCGGAGATGGATCGCGTTACCCAACAGAACGCCTCGCTGGTGGAGGAGTCTGCGGCGGCGGCGGCGGCGCTGGAAGATCAGGCCGCGCGCCTGAACGACGCGGTGGCGGTGTTTAAGATCACCCGTAACCAGGCGGTGAAAGCCGCGCCAGTAAAGACCTATGTACCTAAAGCGCAGCCCGTAGCGGCGTCTGAAGCGAACTGGGAAACGTTCTGATACTGTGCCGGGTGGCGCTGACGCTTACCCGGCCTACGGTTTTGTAGGCCCTGCAAGCGAAGCGCCGCTGGTCGAAAAGCTCACCCCTCCGACGCCGGAACGACCATCGGTTTTTCCGGCTTCGCTCTCACCGCAATCACCACCCCAACGACCAGCAGCGCGATCCCGCAGGCCGTTAGCAGCGGCGGCACGCTCTGGCGCATCAGGAAGGTATAGAGCAGCCCGGCCAGCGTTTCAAAGACAATCAGCGGCCCCAGTATCACCGTCGGCAGCTTCTGGCTGGCAATGTTCCAGCACAGCGCGCCAACCCACGAACAGAGCACGGCAATGGCGACCATTAACCCGACGAATACCCACGGGCGCGGTCCGAAGGGCAGGGCGAAATCCGGATGCTGGCTACCCAGCCAGATACATGCACCCACATAGCCCAGCAACGAGACAGGAAGCGTGACCAGCGCCTGCGCCGTCGCCCACATCATCGGATGCTTATCCGGGTTTTCCCGCAGCCAGCGTGCGTTGCGCAGGGCATACCAGGCCCAGCAGACAACCGAAATAACCGCCAGAAAGATCCCAGAACCGTAACGCCACAAGCTGAAGTTTTCGAGGCCGTGGCGTAGCTCGGCAATATTCACGCAAGCCAGCCCCACGGCGATGCATACCAGCGCAGGCACCATTTTTGACCACGCCAGTTTCCCGTCTCGCTGGCTATAAAGCAGGTTTGCGAAAACCGGAATGACCACCGGCAGCGTGCCGATAATCATGGTCGACACCGGCGCACCGGTACGCTGAATGGCGCTCGCCAGGCAGACGTAGTAGATAAGATTACCCATCATGGTCAGCCACAGCGCGGTGAGCCAGTCCTGGCAACTCAGCTGGCGCAGACGCGCACGCCCCAGCAAGGCCAGCGGCACGGCAATAAGCCCCAGCGCCAGATAGCGTCCGGTCGACTGCAATATTGCCGGGTACTCCGGCACAATCAGCGGGCCGACGAAAATCAGCCCCCACATCAACCCTGCAAGCAGGGCATACAACACGCCGCTAATCATCTTTTCGTCCACAGTAATACATGTTGTAGCCAGTGTAGGAGGCACAGATGCACGCGTATTGTATGAGGTTGCGCATTAGCGCTCAGGGAACGTAAAGACATGGGGCCAAAGCGTCAGCCGCCAGGATACTTTTTCCGTGGTTTCAGTTTAATCCTACAAGACATACCTATAAGACCTACAGGCTTCGAAGGACGGTGTCATTACTATAGTCGACGGATTTTTACGACCACGGCATAACGTCGGTTTTCATATCCTGCAATCAACGACGTGGGACGATGAGAACGATCGGCCTATTTTACAGGAAAGAAGATGCAGGAAGTCATATGGTCCGAACAGGTGATGCTGACAGGGCGTTCCCGTATTTCTATCAGCGGAGCCAATAATGTATTTTGTTCCGCGCTGGTGGTGCTTTTCAGGAATATTATTTCGCCAGACATTATTACCATGCCAGAGATCCAGGTGCAGGTCTTTGTCGGAATGACGCTGCCACAGGTGTTCGTATGGCGGATGAAGGAGGATGCGGCAATGGAAGGGAAGATCCCTCGTATTGTTTTCTGTACTGACTCTTGCTTCCGAATGCTGTCAGGGACCAGCGGATATGAACGAACACTGTTCATTACTCCAGATACCAGCATTTATGCGGTGGCTGAAATAATCAGACGCTGGATTGCCGGTTACGCCTCGCACGCTTCGGACAACGTTCTGCCTCTGCTCACTCGATGTGATAACCGAACCATGCAAATGCTGGAAAAAGATATCCCACTTCCTCTTGAGGCCAGACGGCTCTTTCGCTCGGTAAAAACGCTTTATTGTCAGCGCGCTTTACTGTCGGACCGGATCGGGACGCACAGCCGTCAGGAATTATATCTAAAAGCGCGTCTGATACTCAGTCAAAGCCAAACATTAGCGCTTGGTTAGGCTCAAGGTTCATGACGAGAGATCGCTTACCGCATCTTCAAGACGTAGCGCAAGCTGAAGGCAGAGGCTGATGGTTTTCCTGTCTGCGGCTTCTTCCAGTTCAGTACATAAGTCAGCCAGCGAATCGTTCTTCAGAAGATAAAAACCGCCTTTCATCAGGTGAGCAAGTTCGGCGATCTGCAAGAAATCTTCCGCGCTGATAGCGTCGTGCAAATCGCTGATGGTGACGT
>NZ_JABMCU010000320.1:0-2278 GCF_013179605.1 Enterobacter sp. CM29
CCCGCGAGCATATTCCAGTGGCGCACTCCATTCCGCTGGATTCGTTACCCGGCGGGCTTAACGCAGCGCCGGGAGAAACGGTGATTTTCCACTGTCAGTCTGGCGCAAGAACCGCAAACAATGATGCTCGTCTTGCCCGGGCAGCGTCCCCTGCGAACGCCTTTGTGGTTGAGGGAGGCATTCAGGGCTGGAAGCAGGCCGGGCTGCTGACCGTTGAAGATAAATCGCAGCCGCTTCCGCTGATGCGTCAGGTGCAGATCGCCGCCGGGCTGCTGATTCTCTGCGGCGTGGTGCTGGGTTACAGCGTCTCCAGCGGCTTTTTCCTGCTAAGCGGTTTTGTGGGCGCCGGGCTGCTGTTCGCCGGAGTGACAGGTTTTTGCGGTATGGCGCGACTGCTGAAAGTGATGCCGTGGAACCGACGTACCTGATAAGGGGTATCTGAAAGATTAGGCTGTACCCCGCCCCGGACGTGGGCTATGGTGAAGATCGTGACAATGATGAGGAGGTGCTATGTTTTCTGTCGGTGATTATGTCCAACCGCGTCAGGGCGGTCCGAAACTGAAAGTGCTCGAAGTAAATGGTGAAAACATTGTGGCCGTGCAGGCCAGCAATGAGCAGGGCGAGAAATATCACCTGAAAGTGGCGGACGTAGTTCTGTACTCCGAAGAAGGTGACTTTGGCGTCTGCTAAGTCAATAATCGGGCGGAATACACCGCCCGAATAATCATCAGATCAGGAAATCGTCCAGCGATTTACCGTTTGCCAGTGCGTTCGCAATTGGCTTTGGCGTACGTCCCTGACCGGTCCACGTTTTCTCTTCACCGTTCGCGTCGATGAAACGATATTTCGCCGCACGCGCTTTACGTTTTTTAGCCGGCTGGCCCGCATGAGCCAGTTCTCCGCCTAACAGATCGCTCGGGGAAATACCGTCTGCCTTCATCAGTTCCAGCAGAGCATTAATTTTATCCTGCTGTTCAGCGCGCTGACGCTCTAATTCAGCCTGCTCGCTGCGTTTTTCTTCTGTGACAATCCGAACTTTTTCCAGCACTTCTTCCAGAACATCCATGGATAATTCACGCGCCAGCGCCCGGAGGGTACGGATATTATTAAGATTCTGTAACGTTAAAGCCATAATAATGAGAAACCTTTCTTCGTGTGTATAACATAAATCAGGCAACAGAATAATTGATTTTTGTTCTGATATCTACCCACTCTGTCGTTTTGACATTATTGTAAATGTTTTAGAATATCCCGTTAATATAACCCCGAATAACCTGTCAGTTTTAATGCGTAATATTCCGTCCTGCACCTGGTCAAAAATCCCTGTTTAATGCCGTTCAAAAAACCGCCCGGCATCCTCCGAATAACAAACGTTATACGCTTGCTCAGATAAGCTAATAGTTTGATTTCGTTTAATAAAACGGTGAATGGGAAAGAAAATAACGACTCGCACAAAAAACAGCCAACTTTAGAGAATTTTATGGACAAAGCGCCCATAAATAAAAATTAATCACTACTTGTTAGTTAAAAGCCAGAGGGATACGCTATACACTCAAAACAAACCAACCTAAAGCACTAAACGCCGCAGGTAAAAACGCCACTTTTTTGTCCTGTTCGAGGAGTTCAGACATGTTCTCACCGCAGTCTCGCCTGCGCCATGCGGTAGCGGATACGTTCGCGATGGTCGTTTACTGTTCCGTCGTAAACATGCTGATTGAAATTTTCCTGTCCGGAATGACCTTTGAGCAGTCCCTCTCATCGCGCCTGGTGGCCATTCCGGTGAATATCATGATTGCCTGGCCGTACGGAATGTATCGCGATGCGGTGATGCGTTTCGCCCGGCGTATTAGCCCGGCAGGTTGGGTAAAAAACCTGGCGGACGTGCTGGCTTACGTGACGTTCCAGTCCCCGGTGTATGTGGTTATTTTGCTGACGGTGGGCGCAGACTGGCATCAAATCGCCGCCGCGGTAAGTTCAAATATCGTGGTATCTATGCTGATGGGTGCGGTGTACGGTTACTTCCTTGACTACTGCCGCCGCCTGTTTAAAGTCAGCCCTTATAGCCAGGCAAAAGCGTAAGATAAGGCGACTGGCTCATGCCAGTCGCTGAGTTATTGTACGTCGCCAAACAGCCCTTTCAGAAAACGCTCCAGCGCCATACGCGAGCTGAAACCGTGCGGAATACCATAATGTTCATGCGTCTCGCCGCCTAAATAGAGCGGAAATTGCTGATAATGATCGCAGGTTTTAATATCCGAGGCGGGCTCAGCAAATGACA
>NZ_JABMCU010000321.1:0-2228 GCF_013179605.1 Enterobacter sp. CM29
AGCATCCTGAGCGTCACACCGTTACTCCAGCCGAAACCGTCCTGCAACGGATACTCACCGCCGCCACCGCCGGTACCTGTCGAAGAGACATCGTACTTCTCAACCAGTTTCTTCTCGCGATCGTAGGTATGCTGAACGTTTTTCAGGAAACGCCAGGTCACGTCCATCGCCACTTTCTGCTGACCATAGTTCTGCAACCCTTCCACCGCTACCCACTGCAACGGCGCCCAGCCGTTCGGCGCATCCCACTGCTGACCGCTGTTGATGGTGGTGGTAGAAATACCGCCCGGTTTCAGCAGGCGCGACGATGCGGCTGCGGCCACTTTATCGGCGCGATCCTGTGATGCGGCCTTCACATACAGCGGGAAGAGGGCCGCGGCAGTCAGCTGATTACGCACCTTCCTGGTTTTCAGATCGTAATCCGCATACCAGCCCTCTTTATCGTTCCACAGGTGGCTCTCCATGGCTTTCTGACGTGCGGAGGCCAGCGCGTCATATTTACTTGCACTTGCGGTATCCCCGTCTTCCTGGCTAGCACGGGCCAGCAGTTTTTCCATCTTAAACATCAGCGCATTCAGATCCACCGGCACGATGCTGGTGGTGCGGATGGTACCCAGCTTCTGGGGATCGTCCATCCAGCGGGAGCTGAAATCCCAGCCCGAGGCCGCGGCAGAGCGCAGATCACGGTAAATCTCGGTGGCCGGACGGTTAGGGTTATTTTTGGCGGTGGTCACGTCATCCAGCCACGACTCAGGGCGTGGCGTGTCCAGATCGTCCCAGTAGCGGTTGAGGAGGGAGCCGTCATCCAGCTTCACCACGCGTTTGTTTGCCTGACCAGGCTGGAGCCCATCAGCCCCCTCCATCCAGTAGGCATACTCCTTCTCCATCTGCGGACGGTATTTCTTCAACGCGTCGCTGTCATGCGTGGCCAACAGTTCCACCATCAAAGAAAAGAACGGTGGCTGAGAGCGGCTCAGGTAGTAGCTGCGGTTACCGTTAGGGATATGGCCCCAGGTATCAAGCTCGTATGCGAAGTTGTCCACCATGTCGCCGATCTTATCCCAGTGGCCGCTCTCGGCCAGCCCCAGCATGGTGAAATAGCTGTCCCAGTAATAGACTTCGCGGAAGCGTCCTCCCGGCACGACATAGGGTTTTGGCAAAGGCAGGAGGGAGTCCCATTTGTTCGCTTTGTCGGTGGTGCGGGTCAGCACAGGCCACAGATCGTCTATGTGTTCGCGCAGGCTCTGGCCCTCAGGGGGAACATATTTCTCACCCTCCTTCGGCAGGATAAAGTTCATCTCCATGAAGTGACGCAGGTCAAAACCGGACTGGGTATGCTGCATCCGGTAATCCGCCAGGATCATCAGCGGGTCGCTTTTGGGAACGGCATCCGCGAAGGTTTTCTGATCCGGGAACAGTTTGGCGCTCTGAACGTCATTAAAGAGGGGGCCAAGAAGAATATCAGGTGAGCTTTGCTGGCTCGTTGGCTGGTCTTCAGCATAACCAAATGCGGTAACACCGAGTAGTGCGCCTGCCAACGCAAGGGGTAAAAAAGCGGGGCGTCGTGCGCGAGGTCTTATCATCGGTTCGTCTCCTGTCTTCACTGAGCAGCGTGACCGCTGTTGTCAATTACCTGAAAACCTTAGACGAATATCGATAACTTCGCGTGTTGAATGTCCCATTTTTCGCATAACCAGAAAATTCGGGTGCGCTTTCACTACACCAGGGTTGAATTACTTAATTTTTAACCACACCACGGAAAAGCCGGGTAAGCTTCATGCCACCCGGCTTAAGCCCTACAACCCTTTTTTATCCATCAGCACCGCCAAATCCACCAGACGGTTTGAGAAGCCCCACTCGTTGTCATACCACGACAGGATCTTCACCATACTCCCGCCAATCACCAGCGTTGAAAGCCCGTCGATAATGGATGAGCGCGGGTCGCCCTGATAATCACTGGAGACAAGCGGTTCATCGCTGTAGCCCAGGATGCCTTTCAGCGGCCCGCTACCGGCAGCCTGACGGAACGCGTCATTCACCTCTTCGGCGGTCACGTTGCGGCTCAGCGTCACCGTCAGATCGACAATCGACACCACTGGCACCGGCACGCGCAGGGAATACCCGGTGAGTTTACCGTCCAGTTCGGGGATTACTTTCCCGAGCGCTTTTGCCGCGCCGCTGGAATAAGGCACAATCGATAATGCTGCCGCACGCGCGCCGCGCAGATC
>NZ_JABMCU010000322.1:0-2192 GCF_013179605.1 Enterobacter sp. CM29
CTGCTCGGTCTGAGCGATGTTCTTCGCCTTCGACATCGATACATCGAGGCGTTTGCTGATGACGCTGGCCGTCTCTCGAGGATTCACCCCGCGCGCTACTGCATCGGTGATGATATTGGTCAGATCGCCGCGGGCTGTATCGCTGATGACCTTCCAGTCACTGAACGTTGTCAGTCTTGCCGCCGCTATCTGGTTCAGGTAGCCGAGGCTACTTAAGAGCTGCTGTAGCGTTGTCTGACTGGCGTATACCTGCGACTGCACCGACAGGTTGGTGAAGCCGTTTAGCGTGCCGCGGTCATATTCCGCAATGACGTAGTCCATCGCCCATAGGTTCTGGCTGCCGCCTTCAAGAAGCTCATCATCAAGAATCGACTGCACTACCTGCAGCAGGTCGGCCAGTTCAGCAGCTGTCATGTCATAGATGAACTTACCGGCATTGACCTGATACAGCGAAGGCTCTGCGCCATCGCTGTTGCACATCATCCATGACCGCTGCGCGTTCGCCTCTCGCTGCTGTCCTGTCAGCCTTTGGTCAAAGAGTGCCTTTAGCCTGCGCTTAATGTTCAGATACCGGCCTTCGATATCATTGAACATCCGGCTGACCTGTCGCGAGGACTGCGTAGGGTCAGCTTTATTGCGCGGTACGATTGGCGTCCCGATTCTGGTTTGCGCTGTCATCATCATCTGTCAGCGGATCCTTATCGGTTTGCTTTACATCAGGGTTAGGGGTCTTGACGACCTTGCGAGGCTCCAGCTCACCAACCGCGCGGATTTCGTTTTCATCCACTGCCGGTGTGCCGTATGCCTGCTGGGTATCTTTCGCTACTGCGGCCATTGCCTGCATGTTGGCAATCTTCTCTTTCTCGCTCGGCGCGAGCAGATCTGACCATGCCAGCGTGACCTCTCCGGATGATGGTGGGTCAATGACTCCAACCGTCCAGAATCGCTCAAGCACGCTCTCAATCACCGCCGACTGGAATCCCCAGCGACGGCCGTTACAGCGCTTCGCCCAGTCCGTTTTGTCTTCGTCGGAAGCAAGTCGCCCCGTCTGCTGACCAAACAAGATGGTGAACGGACACTGAATCGAAGATGCAAACTCGTTGGCGGCCACTGTCCATGTAGGAGATGGATCGGCTGCTGCTACGGAAAGCACCGACGGCGTGCCGGCCTGCATTACCAGGGCGGCATCAGTGCCACGGTTCATCTTGGAGACTTTGTCGTTAAGCGCCTCGCCAAGGTCTTTGTAGCCAGCGTCTGTGGCTGCCTTTGTCAGGTTCGCAATGTTGGTTTCTTTGTCGAACGCAATCCCAAGTTGACGACTGGCGTTCTTCAGGAACCCTTCGGCACTACCGCCCGATACCTTTTCAAGGTCGAGCAGTTTGTTGTAGCCAGCGCGCAGGAAAGGCACGCCGGAGAGCATGTTTTCGTCTTCAGAGCCTTCGCAGAGAATGATGATCCTCTCGGGGTGTACGGTAACGCCGCGCACCGGGCCATACGTACCATCATCGCCTACGGGCTGCTCGTTAAAGTTGTACGAAACTGGCTGGCCGTACGTTTCTGAAAGTGTGTCTGTGTCGAAGTTACCCGGCTTGACCTGTGATTCCCACGCTGGGATCAGCTTAACGATGGGTCCGTTACCGATATTCCTCAGAGATTTCACCTTCGCTCGGTCTACCGGCTCGTGCCATTCCCTGCCGTCCCGGAACTGAATGAGCAATGCCGAGTACCGGCCAACGAGATTACGGCGATCCGCATCCTTAATTTTCGGCCAGTGCTTCTTCAGTAGTTTTGTGACTGACTTTTCCCAGTCCGTTGTCTCCGTTGACTCTTTGCCGTCGTCGCCGTCGATGATCGTCGGGTTATCAGCCCAGCATGAATCGAGAAGCTTATGCACGGCGGCAAACGCCACCGCGTTGCGCTCATAGGCCCGGTAGTAGCGGTCGAATTCGAGGCTGTTTGGGTAGCCGAACTCATCCCACAACTTAGTGCGTTTGGTGTTTCCCGGCTGGCCCGCGTACATCATGCGCTGCCGCCCGAGAACATCAGCAAGGGCATTAACGAGGAACTGCTCCCCGGTGCTTAATTCACTCACTGATGAGCTCCTTAGAAGAATACTGCGCCGACCTGCTTATGGTTGTTCTTCGCTACTGCAAAGTAGCGGAAGCTGTCAGCACCGTGTGATGTGAAGTCAT
>NZ_JABMCU010000323.1:0-2170 GCF_013179605.1 Enterobacter sp. CM29
CCCGGAAAGGTGTGCCGCCGTTTCATTGCTGCCGACAGCGTAGATATAGCGGCCCATCACCGTTTTCTTCAGGATCCACATGGCGATCAGTGCCACGATGACCAGGTAGAACACCGGATAAGGCAGAACGTCGAACAGGCGACCCTGTGCTAGCAGCTTGAACTGCGGGTAGTCAGAAAAATAAATCGCGCGGCCATCGGTCATCACCATATTGATGCCGCGTACCGACATCATTAAGCCGAGGGTGGCAATAAACGGTGGTATGGTCATTTTGGTGACCAGAAACGCGTTCACATAGCCGCAAAGTCCGCCTGCGAGCACGCCTGCCAGAATACAGACCGGCAACGGCATACCAAACCCGGCGGCGATGCCCACCGCAACCCCTGAGAACGCCACCACCGATCCAAGCGACAGGTCGATCCCGGCGGTAATAATCACAAAGGTCACGCCAATGGCCATGATGCCAATCACCGCCGTTTGCAGGGCGATAGTCATGATATTTTCAGTATTAAAGAAGAACGGTGAGCTGAAGCTGAAAAACAGAACCAGCAATACCAGGCTAAAAAGAGGCGCCAGACGCATCAGGAGCGCTTTATTTATTTTCATCGTATGACTTCCGCTTTGCGGCGATGGAACGGTAACGGACATGATTAATCCTCCAGCGTGGCGTATTGCATGATTTTTTCCTGGGTGGCGTGCTCAGCCGCTATTTCGCCGGCAATGCGGCCGCTGCGCATCACGAGTATGCGGTCGCACATTCCTAATACTTCCGGCAGTTCGGATGAAATCATGATGATCGATTTACCTTTAGCGACAAGGCGATTCATTAATTCGTAGATTTCCAGCTTGGCGCCAACGTCAATTCCCCGGGTTGGCTCATCAAAAATTAAAATATCGGTGTCTTTGCAGACCCAGCGGGCAATAATAATCTTCTGTTGATTACCGCCGCTTAAATTCAGTGCCGCCTGTTCCAGATGTGGCGTTTTTATTCGCAGCGTATCCACCAGTTTCTGGCTGGACTCCCGGCAGCGTTTTTCATCAACATTACCCGCGGCGCCAGCGTAGTCCGGGTAATTGCCGAGCATAATGTTCATCTCAACAGAAAGGCCGAGGGCGAGTCCCTCTTTTTTGCGGTCTTCTGTTAAATAGCTGATGCCTTTCTCAATGGCGTCAGCCACGTCTTTAATACGTGTGGGGGTGCCGTTCAGCGTCAGGGTGCCAGCGTCGATCGCATCGGCGCCAAACAGGGCCCGGCCCAGTTCAGTTCGGCCTGCGCCCATTAAGCCAGCGAGACCGAGGATCTCACCGCGCCAGAGGGTAAAGTTGATGTCATGCAGTACACCATTACGCGTCAGGCCGTTCACCTCCAGCACTTTTTCTCTGCGCTGATGCGGCGGGCGTTTTGGGTAGATGTTATCGAGATTGCGGCCAACCATCATGGCGATAAGCTCGCCGATCTGAACCGTTTCATAATCTACGGTGGCGATGTATTGTCCGTCGCGCATGACGGTCGCGCGATCGGCGATCAGCGCCAGCTCTTCCAGACGGTGCGAGATGTAGACAATCCCCGTGCCCTGAGCCTTGAGCATCCGCGTGACGTCAAACAAACTCTCGATTTCACTTTCGGTCAGCGCGGCGGTGGGTTCATCCATGATTAGCACTTTGGCATTGACCGAAATCGCTTTGGCAATTTCCACCATCTGCTGCTGGGCTACGGTTAATTCACTGACGCGGGCGTCCGGGGCGATTTTTAAATTCAGCGTGTGCAGTATTTTCTCAACCGCCTGTCGCTGGGCGCGTTTATCTAACTGCCAGCGACTATTTTTGCAGAATTCACGGCCAATAAAAATATTCTCTTCCACGGTTAAATCGGGGAAGAGATTAAATTCCTGATGGATAATCGTAATACCTGCATGCTGAGCACTTAGCGGATCGCTGAATGATACGGATTGCCCTTCAAAGCGAATTTCACCGGCATCAGGTTGGTAAACACCGGATAAAATTTTCATCAGCGTCGATTTGCCGGCACCGTTTTCACCTAAGAGGGCATGAACTTCGCCGCAGCGTAAATCGAAATCAACCTGATTCAGCGCCAGCACGCCGGGAAAGCGTTTGGTAATGCACGTCATCTGAATAAGAGTCTCTGACATTGCAAAATTCCTGTGTTGGA
>NZ_JABMCU010000324.1:0-2126 GCF_013179605.1 Enterobacter sp. CM29
AAGAAGAAGAACTTATACATGCTGGTCACATAAAGTGACCAGCATCAGGCCAGAGGGCCTGCTTTATGCATTGAGCATTTGTTACTGTTTCGCGCCTTCTACCGCTTCGCGAGCCAGTTTAGTAATGCGATCCCAGTCGCCTGCTTCCAGCGCATCCGCCGGAACCAGCCAGGAGCCACCGATGCAAAGCACGCTTTTCAGCGCCAGGTAGTCGCGGTAGTTGGCCGGAGAGATGCCGCCCGTTGGGCAGAAACGCACCTGGGAGAATGGGCCTGCAATCGCCTGCAACGCTTTGGTGCCGCCGTTCGCTTCAGCTGGGAAGAATTTAAACTCTTTCAGGCCGTAGTCCATACCCAGCATCAGTTCAGAAACGGTGCTGATACCCGGGATCAGCGGAATAGAACCTTCGGTTGCGGCTTTCAGCAGCGGCTCGGTCAGGCCCGGGCTGATGGCAAACTGTGCGCCCGCTTCGGTCACTTCCGCCAGCTGCTGCGCATTCAGAACCGTACCAGCACCGATGATCGCTTCCGGCACTTCTTTGGCGATAGCGCGAATCGCATCCATCGCACAGGCAGTACGCAGGGTCACTTCCAGAACACGAACGCCACCCGCAACCAGCGCCTTCGCCATTGGGACAGCGTGCTCCAGTTTGTTTACCACAATAACCGGCACGACAGGGCCAGTAGTCAGGATTGCTTCTGCACTTGTTTTCCAGTTTTTCATCAGAGTTTTCTCTCGCCAGATCGTTAAAATCAAGTCGTCTTAAAACGTAATACAGGTTGCGCCCTGCTCCGCACCGGAGAGTTTCTCACGCAACGCACCAAACATCTCGCGTCCGGTACCCACGCGGGATGCGCTCAGGTCAGGAATATGTGGCTGACGCGCCGCCAGCTCTGCTTCGTCCACCAGCAGGGTTAACTCGCCTGTCTGACCGTTAACGCGGATCATGTCTCCATCATGGACTTTCGCCAGCAGGCCGCCGTCGTAGGCTTCCGGGGTGACATGAATCGCTGAAGGCACTTTACCGGATGCCCCCGAGAGGCGTCCATCGGTCACCAGCGCAATTTTGAAACGGCGGTCCAATAATACACCAAGCGGCGGCATAAGTTTATGTAATTCTGGCATCCCGTTCGCTTTTGGTCCCTGATGACGCACCACGACTACGCAGTCTTTATCAAGCAGACCCGCGTCGAAGGCAGGTAAAACGTCGTGCTGGCTTTCAAACACCACCGCCGGGGCTTCGATAACCTGATTCTCTTCCGGCACGGCAGAAGTTTTCATTACGGCACGCCCAAGGTTACCGCTCAGCACTTTGGTGCCGCCGTGAGGAGAGAACGGCTGTTCGAAGGTCGCGATAACCTGAGGATCGAGCGAGTTGCTCGCCCCCTCGCGCCAGTCCAGCTCACCGTTGTTCAGCCACGGCTCAAGGGTATAGCGATGCAGGCCAAAGCCCGCCACCGTGTTGACATCCTCATGCAGCAGGCCGCCTTTCAGCAGCTCGCGCATCAGCACCGGCACGCCGCCCGCGGCCTGGAAGTGGTTAATGTCCGCCGGACCGTTCGGGTACAGACGCGCCATCAGCGGTACCACGGAGGAGATCTCGGAGAAGTCATCCCAGTTGATCAGAATGCCCGCCGCGCGCGCCATCGCGACAAGGTGCATGGTATGGTTGGTTGAACCGCCGGTCGCCAGCAGGGCGACAATCCCGTTGACGATGACTTTTTCATCCACCATTTTGCCCATTGGCATCCACTCGTTGCCGTTACCGGTCAGGCGCGTCACCTGACGGGCTGCGGCTTCGGTCAGCGCTTTACGCAGTGGCGCATCCGGCTGGATGAACGACGAGCCCGGTAGCTGCATCCCCATAAACTCCACCACCATCTGGTTGGTGTTAGCCGTACCGTAGAACGTACAGGTGCCCGGCGCGTGATAGGACGCGGCTTCCGCTTCCAACAGCGCCTGACGGTCCGCTTTTCCTTCGGCATACAGCTGGCGGATACGGACTTTTTCCTTGTTTGGCAGACCGCTTGCCATCGGGCCTGACGGCACAAAAATCGCTGGCAGATGGCCAAACGACAGCGCGGCCATCACCAGCCCCGGGACGATTTTGTCGCATACGCCCAGGT
>NZ_JABMCU010000325.1:0-2071 GCF_013179605.1 Enterobacter sp. CM29
TGACTGATTGGGTGTTGGTAGCCTGATTGCGGAATGCACCGTTCAGGCCGAAAGAGGTCTGGCACTTGGCGTACATAGCGTCGAGCGCCTTGCCGTCCAGATCTGCGACTTCTTCATCGCTCATGTTCATCGCCAGCTTCACAGCCGCGCGCTTTTCGCCTTTCTCTTTGTCGGCGTTCGCGTTCAGGCTGTTGAAAACGACGTCCACACGATCGGCGAGTTTCTGCGCCCACGCTGGAATCTCTTCGTTATTGGTGGCCTGCTCTTTTTTCTTTGGCTTGCCGGTTTCCGGGTCGATTTCTTCATCGCCTTTTTTCTTGGCGGTGGCTTCTTCGGCCTTCATCTGGTTGTATGCGTCCATCAGCTCGGCGTCGGACTTGCCTTCAGTCGGCTTACCAGCGGCTTGCAGCGCATTGATAATCAGTTCTTTCATCGGATCGTTCTCTCCGTTGGTTTTAATCTCGTACTCAGTGGGTTTGCGCACGACTTCTACAGGTTCGCCGACGAACACGGCCTTGCCGTCGTCATCGATGAGGTACTTCTGTTTCAGGTATTTGGTGTCATTGCGGTAAATGAAGCTGTCCGGCCACACCGTTTCAGGCCAAAGCCACTTATCTTCGGCATCACCCTCGCGCAGCTTGTCGTTGATAGCGCGGGAGATATCGTCGAAAGAGAAGTTGGAGGCATTGGTGAAGAAGAATTTGGTCTTGTTGAGCAGGCCATCGCGTGTACAGTCGATTCCGTCAGCCAGGCGGGCGACTTCGATTTGCTGCTCATCACCTTCTGAGTTAACGAAGATGCCAACCCCCTCCTCCGGAGTTCCGGCGCCAGGCTCATCAAGCAGCACCGCCACATGGTCAAACATCATGTTGGTGGCGATCTCGTTGTACTTTTTGCCCTTCGACTCGCCATTGGCGGCGATACCGGAATACAGCAGGCCTGTCGAGATATGAATCGGGTCGGAGTTGGTGCCAGCCAGCATCTCATCCAGGCGGTTAATCAGGCGCTTGCCCTTATCGCTGGATTCGGCGTACTGGCGGTTAACGTACATGTCGCCCGTCACCTTCCCATCTTTGTGGCTGACGTTCTGTAGCCAGGCACCGACGTGATACTCGTTCACCGCACGGACATCGCGCGCCGACACATGCTTACCGTCCACTTTCGGGTGGCCCAGCGGCATCGGGTTACGCTCGAGGGTGTTGTAGGCCTTTTCGATTTCTGCTGCCGGGTACAACTTCCGGTTCATCACGATATCGTCCACGACAGGCGTGATGCCGCGAACCACGATATGTGGCCTCCCGTCGATGGTTTCAGTGGTGATATTTGAAGCGGAGTTGACTACGGTCAGCACGTTAACGCGGTTGCGTTTCATGCTGGTTCCTTACTGACTATTAATGGGTTATAAAGAGGACTGATCAGTTAATGCCGTGAAAAAAGGAAACTATGAAATGCCAATTTATAAAATCACATATCAAATAAGTGGTGATGACACCTATCGCGATGTCAATGTAGAGAGTAGCCATCAACCCACCGCTGTTGACGATAAAGTTATAGAGGCAACAAGACGTGACTCCTTGAACTACCATAGTGCCTCAACTACTACTTCTGTTTTTGGAATTACAGTAGTCACGATTACTGAAGTTATTTAGCTTCACTCCACTTCTGACGCTCTTTCTTCAGCTTATCTTTCAGCCCCTCGTTGAAGATGCTGCCGTCGTCGTTGAGCAGCACCGGTATCTGGCTGCAATAGCAGTTGTACCGGTTGCCGTTCTCAGCGTAGAAATTCCGTACTTCTTCGGTGGTGTAGACCTTCCCGTGGCGGCTGGCGTGCCAGGTGCGCGTCGTTGGCTTGAGCGCTGACAGCCACAGAAGGCCGGTATTCAGCCCCAGCCTGTCAGCAGCCCAGTCCGTTTCATTCCACTGAGCCTGCCGCAGCGCGCCGACCTGCTCGGTCTGAGCGATGTTCTTCGCCTTCGACATCGATACATCGAGGCGTTTGCTGATGACGCTGGCCGTCTCTCGAGGATTCACCCCGCGCGCTACTGCATCGGTGATGATATTGGTCAGATCG
>NZ_JABMCU010000326.1:0-2065 GCF_013179605.1 Enterobacter sp. CM29
AAGGACGATCGCAAAGGCAGAAAAAATGAACGCGGTTTCTATCTTTACGCCGCGAAAGGGCGTAAAAGCAAGAAACAGGTCGACCCTTCGGTTTATGCGCTTATTCCTGTTACGGGTCAGGGAAAACTGTCGGCGGTTCAGTGTGCTGAGCGCTGCGTGATGATGATGCTCAATGAAGCGGCGCGCTGCTTTGGTGAGCAGGTGATCAAAAGCGCGCGCGACGGCGACATCGGTGCCGTGTTTGGTATCGGTTTTCCGCCATTCCTTGGCGGCCCGTTCCGGTATATGGATACCCTCGGGGCGGGTGAAGTGGTTGCGATCCTGCAACGTCTGGCCTCGCAATACGGTCCACGGTTTACACCTTGTGACGAATTATTGCAGATGGCGGAACGGGGTCAGACATTCTGGCCCGCAAGGGAAACTGATTGCGTAAACTGAAGTCAAAGAAGGGTAAATCCTGAAGTGATGGAACCTGTTCTGGCGAAATTGTAAACAGAGATTGACTATACTTACGCCATTGAGGTAAAAAACAGCGTTTCATTCACCGAATGGATCAGGCACAATGCCCGGCCATCGGGTTTTCTACCTCAGAGCATTAATCGCGGGTAGTTAACGCCGGTGATTCTGGTTAACAAAAGCGGTGCAATATGCAAGTTTTTATCATGCGTCACGGCGACGCGGCACTCGATGCCGCCAGTGACTCAGTACGTCCTTTAACCGTCTGTGGCTGCGACGAATCCCGTCAGATGGCGACATGGCTTAAAGGTCAAAAAGTGGACATTGAACGCGTTCTGGTGAGTCCGTTCCTGCGGGCAGAACAGACGCTGGATGTGGTAGGGGAGTGTATGAACCTGCCATCCAGTGTGGATGTTCTCCCTGAACTCACGCCGTGTGGCGATGTTGGCCTTGTCAGTGCTTACCTTCAGGCGCTGTGCAACGAAGGTGTCGCTTCCGCACTGGTCATTTCCCACCTGCCGCTGGTCGGCTATCTGGTATCTGAGCTGTGCCCGGGCGAAACGCCGCCGATGTTCACAACGTCCGCCATTGCCAACGTCACCCTCGACGAAACCGGCAAAGGGGTCTTTAACTGGCAAATGAGTCCGTGCAACCTGAAGATGGCTAAAGCCATCTGACGTGACGTGCGATATGGCGGGGTGCCGCGTGCCTCCCGCCATCCTGTCAGGGCAACTCTGGCGGCTGCCACTCCTCCACCTCAATCAATACCAGCAATGCGGCATCTCCGCCGTACTCTTTTGGTGCCTGATGAAAAGCCATTACGTGCGGATGCTGAGCCAGCCACAGCGGCGTCTGTTGTTTGAGAATATGTTTGCCGTGACCGTGCATCACGCAGGCGCAAAAAACATGCTCGCGTCGGCACGCCGCGATCAACGCCCCCAGCTCCTGCTTCGCCTGCATCTGGGTCATCCCATGCAGATCGAGGAACAGCTCCGGCGAGTAATCTCCCCGGCGTAATTTTTTCAGTTCAAAATGGCTAACGTCTTCGCGCACGTATTTCACCGCGCCCTGCGTATTTAGCAGCGGCTGAAACTCATCTGAAAAATAGTGGCTGTTATCGGCCTGCTCCTGAAGCAACCGTTTGACCGGAACCTCGCTGATTTTTTTACGCTGCGGGCGATGGACAATGGTGTCGTGCGTGATTTTACGCGTCCCGGTCATCAGCTGACGGAAGAGAGCCTGATCCTCCTCGCTGAGCGATGTTTTCTTTTTCATTCGTCATTCTCATCTCGTATTTCCGATAGTGTACCCGACTAAACGCATTTTTTAACCTCAAGCGACACGCGTCATTGCTGATTTATCGCCGTCTTCATGGCAAACTAGCCGCCGAAAATTATGCGAGCATGCCCTGGAGGAAAGAGTGGATAAAATTTTTGTCGATGAAGCAGTAAACGAGCTGCATACCATACAGGACATGTTGCGCTGGTCGGTTAGCCGCTTCAGCGCCGCCAATATCTGGTACGGACACGGCACCGATAACCCGTGGGATGAGGCCGTCCAGCTGGTGCTGCCGTCACTCTACCTGCCGCTGGATATTCCGGAAGACATG
>NZ_JABMCU010000327.1:0-2010 GCF_013179605.1 Enterobacter sp. CM29
ATTTTTCAGCTGTGCCACCAGCAGGGTCAGAAAGCTGCTCTGTAAATCGGAGGCATTGCTCCCGGTGAGAGAGCTGGAACCGGTTGCACTACTGGTGCTGTTGACGCCGGTATTTGTCGGGTCATTCACGTTTACGGCGATGGACATGCGTGTCTCCTTTACTGGCCGAGAGTGAGTGTTTTGAGCATCATGCTCTTCACGGTATTAAGCACTTCGACGTTTGCCTGGTAACTCCGTGACGCGGACATGGAGTTCACCATCTCCCCGACCACATCCACGTTCGGCATTTTCACGTAGCCGCTGGCATCCGCGAGCGGGTTGCCTGGCTCGTAAACCAGCTTGTCGGGCGCCTGGCTCTCAACCACGTCCGCCACTTTCACGCCGCCCGTTGCCGCACCCGGTGCAGCATCAACCTGGAAGACAACCTGTTTAGCGCGATACGGTTGTCCGTCAGGTCCTGTCACGCTGTCGGCGTTGGCCAGGTTACTGGCTGCCACGTTCAGTCGTTTGGACTGCGCCGTTAATGCCGAACCGGCGATATCAAAAATATTCAGCAAGGCCATTTACTAATTGCCCCCCTGCAGGACGGTCATCATGCCTTTGATTTGCCCGCCGAGTAGCGTCAGGCCTGTCTGGTATTGCAGGCTGTTATCGGCAAACTGTGTGCGCTCCCGGTCCATGTCGACGGTATTGCCGTCAAGCGAGGGCTGATCGGGGACACGATAAAGTAAGTCAGTTGTTGGCGCGGTCATCGCCTGAGCGGGAATATGCCGTGAGGATGTCAGGGCAAGTGAGACACCCGTCCCTTCGGCACGTCCACGCTCCATCACTTTTTTGAGTTCACTGGAAAAATCAATATCGCGCGCCTGATACCCCGGGGTGTCCGCGTTGGCGATATTGGCGGCTAAAATTTCCTGCCGCTGGGCGCGTAAGTTGAGCGCTTCCTGCTGAAAACGTAACGCGGCGTCGAGTTTATCGAGCATGTCTCCTCCGCTGATGAGAAAATTTCAGTTCACAGCTTAAATCTCACCCCGTCTCCCCTATCGACGGAATAAGCGCAAAATGCGTCGCTATTTGTTGCGTTGATGGAAAACCACTGCGGGTAGAATTTGCTTAATTCTGGACATGGTGGAACGTGCGATGCGGACTTTTAAACGTGGCCTTGCGGCGACCCTGCTGCTTTTGAGCCCTCTTGTGCAGGCTGAGGGGTTAGAGAACCAGCTCAATGCATTCTTTGCGCAGAAGCTGGCCGGTTTCAGCGATGACGTACGCGTGACCGTACGCACCCCGCCTAACCTTTACCCTTCCTGCGAAGCCCCGTCATTTAGCGTGACCGGCAGCACCCGATTATGGGGCAACGTGAATGTGCTGGCGCGTTGCGCCAACGAAAAACGTTATTTACAGGTTGCGGTTCAGGCGACAGGCAATTATGTTGTCGCCGCCGTTCCCATTCCCCGGGGCAGCCTGCTGCAACCAGACAGCGTAACGCTGAAGCGAGGCCGTCTGGATCAGCTTCCACCGCGGACGATGCTGGATATTAACCAGGCTCAGGAGGCGGTCAGCCTGCGCGATGTCGCCCCTGGACAGGCGATACAGCTCTCTATGCTGCGCCAGGCGTGGCGGGTGAAGGCGGGACAACAGGTGATGGTGGTCGCCAATGGCGAAGGCTTTAGTATCAACAGTGAAGGAAAAGCGCTGAATAATGCCGCAGTGGCGCAAAATGCCCGGGTCAGAATGTCCTCAGGCCAGGTGGTCAGCGGCACGGTCGGTCCTGATGGGAATATTCTGATTAACCTGTAATCTTTTTAAAGATTTCGCGGCGACTGCCGATAAATATTCAACAAATGATGATGTCAGGCGCAAACGCCGCGAACCCTCGATGAGGACAACACTATGAGCATTGATCGTACATCAGCCCTGAAGCCGGTTAGCACTGTACAACCTCGCGAAACGAATGAGGCTGCCCCGCAAAAAACGCGTCTGGAAAAAACCTCGACGGCTAACAGCACC
>NZ_JABMCU010000328.1:0-1980 GCF_013179605.1 Enterobacter sp. CM29
CGTTTATGCTGCTCTCTACGGCGAGCCTGTCGACGATTATTGCCTGCTATCTGACCTATCGGAAGTTTTACAACGCGCGCCACCAGCTGGTGGTGACGCAGTTGAAAAAGACGGGGTAATATCGGCTTTTGTAGGCCCGGCAAGCGTTAGCGCCACCGGGCATTTTTGTTAGTAAAGCAATGCGTACAGCTGACGACGATACTTAGACGCCAGCGCGTCACCGGTGCCGAGCGCGGCCAGGATCTCCTGGAACATCTTTCGCGCCTGACCGTCTGCGGCGCCCAGGTCCTTCTGAAGGTGACTAAACAGCAGCTCCAGCGCCTCTTCATTACGCCCCACCTGGTGAAGCTGAAGCGCCAGCTGGCTTGCCAGCGCGGCATCCGCCGGGTTGTCCGCAACCTGCTGCTGAAGTTGCTGAATTTCAGGGGTATCCGCCGCCTGTTTCAGCAGGTCAATCTGCGCCACCAGGCCCTGATAGCGGGTGTCCTGATCCTGCATCGGCACCGTTTTCAGCACGGCTTCCGCGTCTTCGGGGCGGTGCAGCGCAATCTGGGTCTCTGCCAGCAGCAGACCAATCTGGCTGTTCTGGTTCGACAGCTGCCACGCGTCTTTTAACAGCGGCAGCGCCTCGTCGTACTTGCCTTCCTGCATCAGCGCCATGGCTTCCTGCGCTTTCAGCTCTTCTTCGCGCGGCAGGACTTTATCCAGCAGGGCGCGGATCGCCTCTTCCGGCTGCGGCCCCTGGAAGCCATCCACCGGCTGACCGTTCTGGAACAGGTAGACGGTTGGGATCGCACGCAGGCCAAACTGGGAAGCCACCATCGGTTCGGCGTCACAATCCAGCTTCGCCAGAATGAATTGACCGTTGTACTGCGCGGCAAGGCTTTCCAGGACCGGCGTCAGCTGCAGGCAGTGTTGGCTGCGTTCAGACCAGAAGTAGAACAGCACCGGTGTAGTCATTGACTGTTCGAGTGTCTGTTGCAGGTTAGCTTCAGTTATGTTGACGATATTCTGTACGGACATGCGGCATTCTCTTTTATCGGTTTACTCTTTACATGGGGGTAAGCGTCGTCGCTTCAACTCAACCCTGCAAAATTTTGTCCATCATCCGCCCCGGCAGCAGGCGTTTCAACCAGCCGACGGCATGGGTCACCAGCGTGACCGGATAGCGCATTTTAGGGGTATCGCTCTCAAATGCGTGGCGCACTTTGGCAACCACGGCTTCTGGCCCAAGCGTAAAACGCGCCGCGATACCGGGATTTTCGACCGGTTGGTCCGCCTGCGTCTGGTTAACGTTTTCCGTAAAGCGGGTGCGGATGGGGCCCGGTTCAATCAGGCTGACCTTAATGCCGCTGTGGCGCAGCTCCATGCGCAACGCATCGGACCAGGCTTCAAGCGCATATTTACTGGCAGCGTAAGCCCCGCGTCCCGGCGTGGAGATCAGGCCCATCACCGAGGAGGTCATGACAATCCGCCCTTCGCCGTGCGGCAGCATGGCGGGGAGAAGGCGCATGGTGAGCTGATGCGCCCCAAAAAAGTTTGCGGAGAACTGCTGCTCCAGCTGTTCCCGTGAGAGGGTCTGTAGCGGGCCGTATACGCCATAGCCCGCATTGTTGAACAGGCCGTAAAGCCGGTTGCTGGTCAGGGCGATAACCTCATCGGCGGCCTGCTCCACGCTCTCTGGCGAATCGAGATCCAGCAGAATGCCGGTAAATCCCAGCCCTCGCATGCGTTCGACATCCTCGGGTTTGCGGCAGGCTGCCAGCACCCAAAACCCCTGACGTTTCAGTTCAAGGGCGCTTTCAAGGCCAATTCCGCTGGAACATCCTGTTATTAAGACCGATTTTTGCATAACTTTACCTGTCAGGTTCTCAGCTGTTTGACGAGTCATGTTTTACTAAAGGAGCCAGCCGGGTTGCCATCCAGTCGGCAATGAACGGCTGGGCATCGCGATTGGGGTGAATGCCATCATCCTGCATC
>NZ_JABMCU010000329.1:0-1943 GCF_013179605.1 Enterobacter sp. CM29
ACGATGAGCTGCAATCGGTCCTCGACCGCGCCTGGGTCAGCGAGTTTTTGCCGCTGCTTGCGCAGGGTGTCGATACCGTCATTGGCGATCAGTCTGCCGGGCTGTCAGTGGGCCAGGCACAGCGCGTCGCGGTTGCCCGTGCGCTGCTGAACCCCTGTTCGTTAATGCTGCTGGACGAACCCGCCGCCAGCCTGGACGCTCACAGCGAGCAGCGCGTGATGGATGCGCTTAACGCAGCCTCACGCCAGCAAACTACCCTGATGGTGACCCACCAGCTGGAAGGTATTGCCGACTGGGATCAGATCTGGGTGATGGAAAACGGACACATTGTTGAGCAAGGCGATTACGCCGCGCTTGTTGCCGCGCAGGGGCCCTTTGCGACCCTGCTGGCGAACCGTCAGGAGGATATCTGATGCGCGCCCTGCTTCCCTATCTTGCTTTGTATAAACGCCACAAATGGATGCTGACGCTCGGGATCGTACTGGCGATTATCACTCTGCTCGCCAGCATCGGCCTGCTTACGCTTTCTGGCTGGTTCCTCTCCGCGTCTGCGGCCGCAGGCTTTGCCGGGCTATACAGCTTTAACTACATGCTGCCTGCCGCCGGGGTGCGCGGCACGGCGATTACGCGAACTGCCGGGCGCTACTTCGAACGCCTGGTCAGCCACGACGCGACCTTCCGCGTGCTGCAACACCTGCGTATTTATACGTTCAGCAAATTGCTGCCCCTCTCCCCTGCCGGGCTGGCACGTTTTCGGCAGGGCGAATTACTCAACCGCGTAGTTGCGGATGTGGATACGCTGGATCACCTCTATCTGCGCGTCATCTCGCCCATGGTGGGCGCGTTTGTGGTGATTGTCGTGGTCACGCTGGGGTTGAGTTTCCTGGATGTTCCCATCGCACTGACGCTCGGCGGCATCATGCTGATGACGCTGATTATTCTGCCGCCCCTGTTTTATCGTGCAGGTAAAACCACCGGGGAAAACCTGACGCGTTTGCGCGGGGAATACCGCCAGCAGCTCACCTCCTGGTTGCAGGGTCAGGCCGAGCTCACCATTTTTGGTGCCAGCAAGCGCTACCGCACCCGTATGGAAAATACGGAACTGAACTGGCATGAAGCCCAGCGTCGCCAGTCTGAACTGACCGCGTTTTCTCAGGCGCTGATGATGTTAATCGGTGGGTTTGCCGTTATCGCCATGCTCTGGATGGCCTCCGGTGGCGTGGGCGGTAACCCGCAGCCTGGCCCGCTGATTGCGCTGTTTGTTTTCTGTGCCCTGGCAGCCTTCGAAGCCTTAGCCCCGGTCACCGGCGCCTTTCAGCATCTCGGCCAGGTGATTGCCTCTGCGCTGCGCATTACGGATATTGCAGAGCAGGAGCCGGAAGTGAAGTTCAGCGCGGGTCAAACCATCGTGCCGGAGCAGGTCGCGCTGACGCTCAGCAACGTCACCTTCGCCTACGACAAGCAGGCGCAAAACGCGCTGGAAGATATCAGCCTTTCTGTTGATGCCGGGCAGCGCATTGCGATCCTTGGCCGTACGGGATGTGGCAAATCGACGCTTCTGCAACTCCTCACGCGCGCCTGGGACCCGCAGCAGGGCGAGATTCGGTTTAACGACCTTCCGCTGTCTGATTATAGCGAAGCGGCCTTGCGTAAAACGGTCAGCGTCGTGCCCCAGCGTGTGCACCTGTTCAGCGCTACGCTGCGCGATAATCTTCTTCTGGCGGCACCGGACGCCTCTGACGATACGCTGCGGGCGATGCTGGAACAGGTTGGGCTGCACAAGCTGCTTGAGGACGACGGGTTGAACAGCTGGCTGGGTGAAGGGGGCCGACAGCTTTCCGGCGGCGAACTGCGTCGTCTGGCCATTGCGCGCGCCTTGCTGCACGATGCGCCGCTGATGTTGCTGGATGAACCGACAGAAGGTCTGGATGCGACAACCGAGA
>NZ_JABMCU010000033.1:0-27698 GCF_013179605.1 Enterobacter sp. CM29
GGACAACACTATGAGCATTGATCGTACATCAGCCCTGAAGCCGGTTAGCACTGTACAACCTCGCGAAACGAATGAGGCTGCCCCGCAAAAAACGCGTCTGGAAAAAACCTCGACGGCTAACAGCACCAGCGTCACGCTGAGCGATGCGCAGTCGAAGCTGATGCAGCCAGGCAGCAGCGATATCAACATGGAACGAGTTGAAGCGCTGAAAACGGCTATCCGTAACGGCGAACTGAAAATGGATACCAGCAAAATCGCTGATGCGCTGATTCAGGACGCACAGAGTTTCCTCCAGAGTAACTAACCGTATGAGTCGACTGTCAGAAATACTGGATCAGATGACGGTGGTCCTGAACGACCTGAAAACGGTGATGGACGCAGAACAGCACCACCTCTCTTCTGGTCAAATCAACGGCAGCGCGTTGCAACGCATTACTGAAGATAAAAGCTCGCTGCTGGCGACCCTGGATTATCTGGAAAAACAGCGACGCGCTGAGCAAGACACGAAACGCAGCGCCAATGATGAGATCAACGAACGCTGGCAGACCATTACAGAAAAAACCCAGCATCTTCGCGATCTCAACCAGCATAACGGCTGGCTGCTGGAAGGTCAGATTATCCGTAATCAGCAGGCGCTTGAGGTGTTAAAGCCCTATAAAGAGCCGGGGCTGTACGGTGCGGATGGTCAAACGGCCACGGCACGTATCACGGGCGGGAAAAAGATTTCGATTTGACGCACTAGCGGCATGTCATGAAGCGGGGAGCACCTTCTGGTGACTCCCCTTTTGGCGTTTATACCGTGCGGCGGGTAAACTCTTTCACCTTGAAGCCAAGCACCGCCAGCGTGGCAAAGTACGCCACCACCCCGACCACCACCACGGCCATCAGACGCATCAGGCGGTAAGGCATGGTGCCCTGCGCCCACTCAGGCATCACGTACAGCATGCCAACCAGCGCGGCCGCCATCACTACTACCGCGATCGCCAGACGCAGCAGGAAGCTTGCCCAGCCCGGCTGCGGGGTGAAGATATCCTGCTTACGCAGCTGCCAGTACAGCAGCCCGGCGTTGAGACAGGCCGCCAGACCAATCGACAGTGACAGACCCGCGTGTTTCAGCGGACCAATAAACGCCAGGTTCATCAGCTGCGTCATGATCAGCGTCACAATGGCAATCTTAACCGGCGTTTTGATGTCCTGACGTGAATAGAAACCGGGCGCAAGCACCTTCACGACAATCAGCCCCATCAGCCCCACTGAGTAGGCTACCAGTGCGCGCTGGGTCATGGCGGCATCAAAGGCGGTGAATTTTCCATACTGGAACAACGACACCGTCAGCGGTTTCGCCAGGATCCCCAGCGCCACCGCGCTTGGCAGCGCCAGCAGAAAACAGAGACGCAGACCCCAGTCCATCAGGCGGCAGTATTCATCGTGGTTGCCGCTGGCGAAACTTTTCGACAGCGACGGCAACAGAATAGTCCCCAGCGCCACGCCCAGCACCCCGGATGGAAACTCCATCAGCCGGTCGGCGTAGTACATCCAGGACACCGAGCCCGACACCAGGAAAGAGGCGAAGATGGTATTGATGATGAGCGAGATCTGGCTGACGGACACGCCGAGTATTGCCGGTCCCATCTGTTTGATAACGCGCATTGCGCCCGCATCTTTGAAATTAATGCGCGGCAGAACCAGCATGCCGATCTTTTTCAGGTGCGGGAGCTGGTAAGCAAGCTGTAACACCCCGCCGACGGTCACGGCCCAGGCCAGCGCCAGCACCGGTGGGTTAAAATGCGGCGCGGCGAACAGCGCAAAGCCAATCATGCTGACGTTGAGGAACGTGGGGGCAAAGGCCGGCACGGAGAAGCGGTTCCAGGTATTCAGGATGGCACCCACCAGCGACGCCAGCGAAATCAGCAGAATATAGGGGAAGGTTATCCGCAGCAGTTGCGTCGTCAGGGCAAATTTATCCGCCGTGTCGGCAAAGCCCGGCGCCGTTACCATGATTACCCAGGGCGCTGCCAGCATCCCCAGTACGGTCACGATCGCCAGCGCCAGCGTCAGTAAACCGGAAACGTACGCCACAAAGACGCGGGTGGCATCTTCGCCCTGCTTGCTTTTATATTCCGCGAGGATCGGGACAAATGCCTGTGAGAAAGCCCCTTCGGCAAAAATACGGCGCAGCAGGTTCGGCAGCTTGAACGCAACGAAAAAGGCGTCAGTCGCCATCCCTGCGCCAAAAACCCTTGCCACAATGGCATCGCGAGCAAAGCCAAGCACGCGGGAAAACATGGTCATCGAGCTGACGGCCGCCAGCGATTTTAATAAGTTCATTAACGTGAAGTTCCACAACCCTACGGATTTCCAGGACGGATAAGCGAAAGCGCCACCCGGCAAAGCCAACAAGCGGCGCTTAGTCTAACCGGATTTCAACGAATTACTATCGGCAGATGTTACAGCGAGTTATTCCGACATCGCTTCGCGCCAGAGTCGTTCCACGATGCGCTGCGCCAGAATGGCCTGCTCCCCGGACGTTTCAGGAACCGTCTGATTCTGCACGCAGGTAATGAAGTGACGCGCGCAGCCCACAAAGCCACGCTGCTCCAGGGTGCTCTGCCAGCCGGGAACGGGTAACGCGAGCACGCCATTGCCCTTCTCTTCCCGCCACTCTCGCATATCGGTGACGTCATACAGCGCGCCATCCGTAACGGCCTGCACGGACTCGCGCTGGCTGCCCGCCCGACGATGCATGCTGGTCGTCACCTGTAAATGCTCAACGGCAAAATGATGTTCGGCGTAAACCATTTCACCCTGCTCGTTGGTCAGCAGCGTGCCGCTTTGCAGCTGGGCTTTTCCGTTACTCAGCCAAAGGGCCGTATCCACGACGTGGAGATAATCATCCAGCAGCGTGAACCGCAGATCGTTCGGCCCCACGCTGTCGGTACGGTGCTTATCCATACGCAGAGAGGCAAACGAGCCGGACTGCGCTTTAAGCTTCTGATAGAGCGGCGCAAAACGGCGGTTGAAGCCGACCATCAGCGTCAGCTTTTTACGCGCGGCCAGCTCAATCAGTCGTTCAGCATCCTGCACATTTTCCGCCAGAGGCTTATCAACGCAGACGTGAACGCCTGCGTTCAGCAACTCGCTCACCACCTGGAAGTGCGTCGCGGTTGAGGTATGCACAAATACCGCATCACATTCACGGGCTAAATCCTGGAGTGAGCCAGCATAAGGGATGCGCCAGGTTTTGCAGATGCGCTCTGCTTTCTCGCGGGTGGGCGACCACGCCCCTTGCAGCGTCCAGTCTGACGCGGCGCCTAAAACGGGCAGCCATGCTTTTTGCGCAATCCCGCCCAGCCCCACCACTCCAATGCGTAATGTAGTCACGGTTAATCTCCCAGGTGTGCGAGTAAAGCGTCCAGACGCTGCTTCAGCCCGGCAACCTCGTCTTCCAGGGCTGCCACGCGCGCGGTCAGGCTGTCGTTTGATGCTGGCGTGTCGGATTCGACGGCCAGCGTAGAGGACTCCACGTCGCCGCTAAACAGGTGCATGTAGCGGCTTTCACGCTTGCCCGGCTCGCGGGCCAGACGCACCACGTAAGGACCGTCCTCGCGTGAGGCTAATCCATCCAGCGTCTGTTCAACGTCCTGCATATCCTGAAACTCATGCATGCGGGAGGCGCGTGTGCGCAGTTCACCCGGCGTCTGCGCCCCGCGCAGCAGCAGCGTGGTGATAACCGCCACTTCTGCGGCGCTGAGTTTTAAATCGCCAAATTCGGAATTACAAAAGCGCTGTTCATATTTAGTGACGCGATTACCGAAGCCGCTGACGGTGCGCAGGTAGTGGCGCTTCACCAGCTCATCAAGGATATCCTGCACCTCGTGCTCGCCAAGGTTCATCACTGGCTCACGGTTCGTCTTTTGGTTGCAGGCCATCGTGACGGCATTCGCGGAAAGAGGATACTGTTCCGGCGTCGTAACCTGCTTTTCCAGCAGGCAGCCAATCACGCGCGCTTCGGCGCCATTTAATTGATATTTCATCTTTTCTCCTTAACGACCCGCGGTCCACTCCTTCGTGGTGAGCGCGGTGAGGACATGGTCCCGCCACTCGCCGTCAATCAGCAGATAATCTTTGGCATAGCCCTCTTTCTCAAACCCCAGGCGGGCCAGCAGATCGCCGCTGCGCTTATTGTGCGGCATGTAGTTCGCCATAATGCGATGGATATGTTGCGTGCGCTGCATGTAGCGAATCGCCGCCGTCAGCGCCTCAAACATGAGCCCCTGCCCCTGCCATTTCTGGCCGATGGAATACCCGAGATAGCAGGCGTGAAACGACCCGCGTACTACGTTTGAAAAATTGGCAATGCCAACGATCTCTTTCTCTTCCGGATCGAGAAGCGCGAAATAAAACGCACTTCCCTGTTTGTGAAATTCCGCAATCATACTGAGGCGCGCCTGCCAGCCAGAGGGGTAGCAATGGCTCTCGTCCCGAACGGGTTCCCAGGGTTTTAAAAACTGGCGATTCTCGGCGTAATAATCCGCCAGACGCCAGGCATCACGCTCATGCACCAGACGAACGACCAGCCTGTCCGTCGTCAGACGCACTTTTGGCACATTACTGCGATAGCCAAACATCGATACCACTCCTTCCCGTCGCTTCTGCTCTGCCTGTTAGCTTTACTATACCTGCGCCTGTGCCTTCTGTGAAAACAGTGACATACCATTTTTATCGCTTTTCACATTTTTCGATGAGAACTCTCTATCAAAGCACCTTTTTGATAAAAAAATATTGTCGCCAGCAGGTATGTGAAAAAGCGCGGCGACACCGCAGAATATTAGCGTGCTCACCTTTTATTTTCCCTGGAGGGAAAATGTCCCGCGTAACACAGGCCAGGAGCCTGGGTAAATATTTCCTGCTCGTCGATAACATGCTGGTCGTGCTCGGCTTTTTTGTCGTTTTTCCACTTATATCGATTCGTTTTGTCGATCAAATGGGCTGGGCGGCGCTAATGGTCGGGATCGCGCTGGGCTTACGCCAGTTTGTACAACAGGGTCTTGGCGTGTTTGGCGGGGCAATAGCCGACCGCTTCGGTGCGAAACCGATGATCGTCACCGGCATGCTGTTACGTGCGGCGGGATTCGCCACGATGGCAATCGCTCATGACCCCTGGCTGCTGTGGTTCTCCTGTTTCCTTTCCGGGATTGGCGGCACCCTTTTCGACCCACCGCGTACCGCGCTGGTGGTTAAGCTTATCCGTCCGCAACACCGGGGTCGTTTCTTCTCAATTTTGATGATGCAGGACAGCGCTGGCGCGGTAGTGGGCGCCCTGCTGGGAAGCTGGCTGCTGCAATACGATTTCCGCCTGGTCTGCGCCACCGGCGCGGTGCTGTTTATTCTCTGCGCGCTGTTTAACGGTCTGTTTCTGCCTGCATGGAAGCTGTCGACGGTAAAAGCGCCGGTGCGGGAAGGGCTTGACCGCGTGCTGAGCGATAAACGCTTCGTCACCTATGTTTTAACGTTGACCGGCTACTACATGCTCGCCGTGCAGGTCATGCTGATGCTGCCGATTATGGTTAACGATATTGCCGGCACGCCGGCGGCGGTAAAATGGATGTATGCCATTGAGGCCTGCCTTTCTCTGACTCTGCTCTATCCGATTGCCCGGTGGAGCGAGCGCCGTTTCCGGCTTGAGCACCGTCTGATGGCCGGGCTGTTGCTGATGACGCTCAGCATGATGCCCATCGGCCTGGTGAGCTCACTCCAGCAGCTGTTTATGCTGATTTGCACCTTCTATATTGGCTCAATCATTGCCGAGCCGGCCCGTGAAACCCTGAGCGCGTCACTTGCCGACGCCCGGGCCCGTGGCAGCTACATGGGCTTCAGCCGTCTCGGACTGGCGCTTGGCGGCGCGCTGGGTTACACCGGTGGCGGCTGGCTGTTTGATGCCGGAAAAGCGCTCCATCAGCCGGAGCTGCCGTGGGTCATGCTCGGTATGGTCGGCTTTATGACGCTGATTGCCCTCTGGTGGCAGTTCAGTGATAAACGCAGCACCCGCGGGATGCTGGAGCCTGGCGCCTGACCTTCTGGGGGAGGATATTTACCTCCCTGCACTATCAGTTTTTTCTGCTGGTTTCTCCAGGATCACCCTGACATACTGGCGTATCAGGACAGATGCGCCGATTTTATGTTGAGGAACACCATGAAAAAGATCGTTATTGCCGCTGCGTTAATTGTCAGTGGGCTGCTGGTGGGATGTAACCAGCTTACGCAGTACACCGTCAGTGAGCAGGAAATTAATCAGGCGCTGGAAAAACATAATAACTTTTCAAAAGATATCGGCGTGCCCGGCCTTGCGGATGCACATATCGTCCTGACGAATCTCGCCAGCCAGATTGGGCGCGAGGAGCCTAACAAAGTCACCCTGTCCGGCGATGCCAGCCTCGACATGACCTCGCTCTTCGGCAATCAGAAAGCGGATATCAAACTGAAGCTCAAGGCGCTGCCGGTCTTTAATAAAGAGAAAGGGGCAATTTTCCTGCAAGAGATGGAAATCGTCGATGCGGTCGTCACGCCGGATAAAATGAAACCGGTGCTGCAAACGCTGATGCCTTATCTCAACCAGTCGTTACAGAACTATTTTAACCAGCAGCCCGCCTACGTTCTGAGCGAAGACAAGAGTAAGGGCGAATCTCTGGCGAAAAAATATGCCAAAGGGATAGAGGTGAAACCGGGTGAAATCATCATTCCTTTCACCGACTAAATACTCCGGGCGCTCAGGCGCCCGTTTTTTTTAACGGAATAGTGTGCAAACGAAAACGTTTCCGCTTATGATTTGTGTCCGGCAAAAACAGCCATCTTATGACTGATCCCTTTCAAGCCGGAGCTTCCATGACTGTACAATCCCAGGTTCTCAAAATCCGCCGCCCAGACGACTGGCATATCCATCTTCGTGATGGCGACATGCTGAAAACCGTCGTGCCGTATACCAGCGAAATTTATGGCCGTGCGATTGTTATGCCTAACCTGGTTCCGCCAGTCACCACCGTCGAGGCCGCGATCGCCTATCGCCAGCGTATCCTTGACGCCGTTCCGGCCGGGCACGATTTTACTCCGTTGATGACCTGCTACCTGACGGACTCGCTGGATCCCAATGAGGTTGAGCGCGGATTTAACGAAGGTGTGTTCACCGCCGCGAAGCTCTACCCGGCAAACGCCACCACCAACTCCAGCCATGGGGTGACGAGCATCGACGCCATCATGCCCGTTCTGGAGCGAATGCAAAAACTGGGAATGCCACTGCTGGTGCACGGGGAAGTGACCCACGCTGACATTGATATTTTCGATCGCGAAGCGCGTTTTATCGAAACGGTCATGGAGCCGCTGCGCCAGCGTCTTCCTGGGCTGAAGGTAGTGTTTGAACACATTACGACCAAAGATGCCGCAGAGTATGTCCGGGATGGAAACGAATTGATTGCCGCCACCATCACCCCGCAGCACCTGATGTTTAACCGTAACCACATGCTGGTGGGTGGCGTTCGCCCACATCTGTATTGTCTGCCGATCCTCAAGCGCAATATCCACCAGCAGGCGCTACGTGAGCTGGTCGCCAGCGGCTTCCCGCGCGCGTTCCTCGGCACGGATTCCGCCCCGCATGCCCGTCACCGAAAAGAGGCGAGCTGCGGCTGTGCAGGCTGCTTTAACGCCCCGACCGCCCTGGCAAGTTACGCAACCGTCTTTGACGAGATGAATGCGTTAGGCCATTTCGAAGCCTTCTGCTCCCTTAACGGCCCGCGTTTCTACGGTCTGCCGGTTAATGACACGTTCATTGAGCTGGAGCGCAAAGAAAGCCAGGTTGAAGCGTCGATTGCGCTCACCGACGATACGCTGATCCCCTTCCTGGCCGGTGAAACCGTAAGCTGGACGGTAAAAAGCTAAAAAATTGTCATCCCCCTGTTGTCAAACCGCCAATATAACTGTATAAATAAACAGTATATTACACAGGGGGCATTTATGCGTATTGAAGTCACCATTGCCAAAACCACCGTCCTGCCTGCTGGCGCACTCGACGCTCTGGCGGGTGAGCTATCCCGACGTATTAACAGCACTTTTCCTGAAAACGATGGCGCCATAACGGTACGTTATGCGACAGCAAACCATCTTTCCGTCATTGGCGGCGCGAAAGAAGACAAAGACCGCATCAGCGAAATTTTGCAGGAAACATGGGAAAGCGCCGACGACTGGTTCATCACAGATTAAAATTTGCTCCCTCATTGTGTTTTTTTGCCGGGTCGCCCCGGCTTTTTTTCGTTTCGTCTCCTGAAAGTTCAAAATATTTCAGTATCTTCTTAGAAAATCGTGAACAAGATGACGTTTTATTGTTCGAACAATCCTAAAAAGCAGAAAAATGTGTTGCTACCCGTTTATTTTTTCCTGCGGAACCCTTATTAATTGATATACTGAAAAAGCTTTCAGAAAAACATGCATTGAACCTCAAAGTCGTTGTCTTCTAACACGCATTAAGGGGGTTATAATGGAAAAGAATAATGAAGTCATCCAGACCCATCCACTCGTTGGCTGGGATATCAGCACCGTAGACAGCTACGATGCGCTGATGCTGCGTTTGCACTACCAGACCCCGAATCAGCTAAACCGTGACGAAGCGGAAGTTGGACAGACGCTGTGGCTTACAACAGACGTCGCCCGTCAGTTTATTTCTATTTTGGAAGCAGGCATCGCAAAAATAGAATCTGGCGACTACCAGGAAAATGAGTATAAACGGCATTGACCTTATGCCCCTTTTCACTCAACAGGCACCCTCGCGGTGCCTTATTTATTTCGCTCTTGTATAAGCCCACATAGTTAATTACTCTGCTAACAAAGCGTTAGTAAAGAGAAGCCTATGAAATACGATTTGATCATTATCGGAAGCGGCTCCGTTGGATCTGCAGCCGGTTATTACGCTACGCAGGCGGGTCTGAATGTGCTGATGATTGACGCCCACCTTCCCCCTCATTCTGAAGGAAGCCATCACGGCGATACCCGTCTTATCCGTCACGCTTACGGCGAAGGTGAGCGCTATGTACCGCTGGTGCTTCGGGCTCAGACGCTGTGGGATGAGCTGGCCGCAGTCACCGAAGAACGCATTTTTGAGCGCACCGGGGTTATTAATCTGGGGCCCGCCAACTCCACGTTTCTGGCGACGGTCGAGGAGAGCGCGAAAGCCTACCGTCTGGACGTTGAGCGTCTGGATGCGAACGACTTAATGGCGCGCTGGCCGGAAATTTCTGTCCCTGAAGACTACATTGGATTGTTTGAAGCCAATTCCGGGGTACTGCACAGCGAAACGGCCATTAAGACCTGGATTGATCTCGCCGCCAAAGCGGGCTGCGCACAGTTGTTTAACTGTCCGGTCACGGGTATCACCCACCATGCCGGGGGTTCAACCGTCACCACGTCTGAAGGTGAATATACCGCCACGCGCCTGCTGGTGAGTGCGGGAACGTGGGTGACGAAACTGCTGCCGGATCTGCCCATCCAGCCGGTACGCAAAGTCTTCTCCTGGTTCCAGTCTGACGGGCGTTACAGCAGCCAGAACAAATTCCCGGCGTTCACGGGCGAGTTACCTAATGGCGACCAGTACTACGGTTTCCCCTCGGAAAAAGACGCGCTCAAGATTGGCAAACATAACGGCGGACAGGTAATTTCCTCTGCGGAAGAACGCAAGCCGTACGGAGCCTATCCGCAGGATGGTTCCGAAGCCTTCACGTTCCTGCGTAATATTCTGCCGGGCGTAGGCGGGTTGCTTTATGGCGCAGCGTGCACCTACGACAATACGCCAGATGAAGACTTCATCATCGACACCTTGCCTGGGCACGACAACACCCTGATCGTAACCGGGCTCAGCGGTCACGGGTTTAAATTTGCCTCTGTGTTAGGTGAAATCGCCGCCCAGTTTGCTCAGGGGATTGCGCCTTCGTTTGATCTCAAACCCTTCGCGCTCTCGCGCTTTAGCCGATAATACCGCTACAGGCTCCGAATAACCGGAGCCTGGTTTGCGAGAGGATCATGATGCGCAGACTGGTGAATTACCTTATCAATAACATCCGCGAGCATTTCATGCTCTACATTGTCCTTTGGTCGCTGCTGGCGATTGTTGACGTCATCTTTATTGTATTCTTCTGAAAACCATCACTGACGTTTATTGACACTCCTTTAAACTTATTTAACTTATAGTTTTTATAAAAAGTCATCTCAAATTTATTGAACGAAGCGATTGAAATACATTGCGGAAACATATTCAAATTCGCTGAAATAAAATAACTAAATAACATTATTCCTTTTTTTCAGTTGCATTATTTAATTAATCCGGCCATTTTTATTGCTCAGTCATTTGAGAACGGAAATTCATATGCAATGGCGTAACTCCTCCAGCCGCTACGGAATAATATCCATGTGTTTACACTGGCTATTTGCACTTGCTGTCTATGCCATGTTTGGTCTCGGCCTCTGGATGGTGACATTAAGCTATTATGACGGTTGGTATCATCAGGCCCCCGAATTGCACAAAAGCATTGGGGTTCTGCTGATGATGGGTCTGGTTTTTCGCGTGATCTGGCGACATCTCTCTCCGCCCCCTCCAGCCCCCAAAAGCCATGGCCGTCTTACCCGCATAAGCGCTGTTGGCGCACATATCGCACTCTATGCCCTGCTGTTCGCCATTCTGATCAGCGGTTATCTCATTTCGACCGCAGACGGCAAACCGATCAGCGTGTTTGGGCTCTTTGACGTCCCTGCCACGCTGGCTGACGCCGGTTCACAGGCTGACACCGCAGGTGTGGTTCATCTGTGGCTGGCATGGAGCGTGGTGATCCTGTCTGTTCTGCATGGCCTTGCGGCCCTGAAACACCACTTTATTGATAAAGACGATACGCTGAAGCGCATGCTTGGCCGTTCGTCAGTTGACTCTGGAGCATAAAATGAAAAAACGCCTGTTGGGTATCGCATTAGGTTCGCTGTTATTTACCACCGGTTCGGCCATTGCCGCCGACTATAAAATTGATAAAGAAGGCCAGCATGCCTTCGTCAATTTCCGTATTCAGCATCTGGGTTACAGCTGGTTATATGGTACGTTCAATGATTTCGATGGCACATTTAGTTTCGACGAGAAAAACCCTGCTGCCGATAAAGTAAACGTCACCATTAATACTAACAGCGTCGACACTAATCACGCCGAGCGTGATAAACATCTGCGCAGCGCTGAATTCCTGAACGTAGGCAAATTCCCGCAAGCTACTTTCGCGTCGACAGAAGTGAAGAAAGACGGTGATAAGCTCGCTATTACCGGTAATCTTACGCTGAACGGCGTAACAAAACCGGTAACACTGGATGCGAAATTAATCGGCCAGGGCGACGATCCGTGGGGCGGAAAACGTGCTGGCTTTGAAGCCGCCGGCAAAATTCATCTGAAAGATTTTAATATCACCACAGATTTAGGACCGGCATCGCAGGATGTAGAGCTGATTATTTCGGTGGAAGGCGTTCAGCAGAAGTCATAAAACAGGCCCGGCAGGCTTTTACGCCGCCGGGCAATGTTTTACTCCGGGTCCGGAATACCCAGTTTGGTATTCAGTCGGCCCCGGGATTTATTAAAGATCTTATTCCCGTTCTCGCGCCCGGCACGGCGACGACGTTGCTCTTCTTCAGGCAGGATACTCTCTTCACTGCACAGCTCGCTACAGCAGCCATTAAACTTCTCGGCACATGCAGGACACTGAATAAACAGAAGATGACAACCGTCGTTTTTGCAGTTGGTATGCGTGTCGCACGGCGTACCGCACTGGTGACAGTGAGCGATTACGTCCTCTGAAATTCGCTCGCCCATACGCTCATCAAACACAAAGTTTTTACCGATAAAACGCACCGGTAACCCCTGCTCGCGGGCGCGGCGGGCATATTCAATGATCCCACCCTCAATATGCCAGACTTTATTAAAACCGTTGTGTTTCATCCAGGCACTGGCTTTTTCGCAGCGGATCCCCCCGGTGCAATACATAACGATCTTTTTGTCTTTATGCTCCTGCATCATCTCAACCGCTTTCGGCAGCTGTTCGCGGAAAGTGTCGGCAGGAATTTCCATCGCATTCTCGAAGTGGCCCACTTCATATTCGTAGTGGTTACGCATATCGATGAACACTGCATCCGGATCGTCGAGCATCGCGTTCACTTCAGCGGCCTTTAGGTACTCCCCCACATTCGCGGCATTGAAGCTCGGATCGTCGATGCCATCCGCCACAATACGCTCACGCACCTTCATGCGCAGCACCCAGAACGATTTGCCGTCATCATCCAGCGCAATGTTCAGGCGTAAGCCGTTAAGCGCCGGATCAAAACCATAAAGGAGATCGCGGAAGGCGCTGACTTTGCTTTCCGGCACGCTGATCTGCGCGTTAATACCCTCACGCGCCAGATAGACGCGACCAAACACGTTCAGGGCGGTGAAAGCCTGGTAAAGCGCATCGCGGGTCGCCTGTGGATCGTTGATGGTAAAATATTTATAGAAAGAGATCGTTGTGCGCGGTTCGGTTTCGGCCAACATACGCGCTTTCAACATCTCATTCGAAACACGGTTGTGTAACACTGGCATGGTGTACAAGTCCTGCAATCGTTGAGAAATAAAAATCGGTCGGCATGATATAGCAAACAAAGACAATTTACATCCACACAATTTACGCTACATTTCAGTCAACCTGATTAATCAGACTTAACACTTGCATATTCTTTCATGTTTCGATGACAGACATTTTGGCTATGCCTCAAAAAATGAGACAATAGCCCTTCAGGACGTTAGAACACAGGACAGACATGACCCAGTTACCGAAATTTACTGCCGCGCTTTTACACCCACGCTATTGGTTAACATGGTCAGGCATTGGCTTGTTGTGGCTAATTGTACAGCTGCCTTATCCCGTAATTTTCCGCATGGGTAAAGGACTGGGCCGCATTGCTCAACAATTTATGAAGCGTCGCGCCAGGATCGCGTATCGAAATCTTGAGCTTTGCTTTCCTCAGATGAGCGAATCTGAGCGTCACGACATGGTGGTTAAAAACTTCGAATCTGTCGGCATGGGACTGATGGAGACCGGTATGGCCTGGTTCTGGTCGGATAAGCGCATGGCGCGCTGGACGGAAGTGGCCGGAACCGGCATGGATCCGGTGCATAATCTCCAGGCCAACCAGACTGGCGTCCTGCTGATTGGCGTTCATTTCCTGACGCTCGAAATTGGCGCACGCATGTTCGGCATGCAGGCGCCGGGTATTGGCGTTTATCGTCCCAACGATAATCCGGTGATCGATTTGATCCAGACCAACGGACGCATGCGCTCCAACAAAAGCATGATCGACCGCAAAGACCTTAAAGGGATGATCCGCGCCCTCAAATCAGGTGAAGTGGTCTGGTATGCCCCGGATCATGACTACGGCCCGCAATCCAGCGTGTTTGTCCCGTTCTTTGCGGTGGAAGAGGCCGCGACGACCACCGGGACCTGGATGCTGGCGCGGATGTCCAAAGCCGCTATCGTGCCGTTTGTGCCGCGCCGTAAGCCGGACGGTTCAGGCTATCAGCTCATCATGCTGGAGCCGGAACTCGCTCCGCCGCTCGACGACGCGGAAACTACCGCGCGCTGGATGAACGGCATTGTGGAGAAATGCATTATGCTCGCTCCCGAGCAGTACATGTGGCTGCATCGCCGCTTCAAAACCCGGCCTCAGGGCGTCCCTTCTCGTTATTAATCTGCATGCGGTCTTCCGGGCCGCAAGCTGTTTTAGCTTTAAAAGCTCCCCGTCATTGCGGCAATCATACCCCAGGCGCATAATTAGCAGGCTTATTACCTCACTGGTCACGGTGCCCTGCACCTCATTATGCGGATAGTTATGTCCTCCACAGATGCTCCCATAAACTGGAAACGCAACCTGACGGTTGCATGGCTGGGTTGTTTTCTTACTGGCGCCGCCTTTAGCCTGGTAATGCCCTTCCTGCCCCTCTACGTTGAACAGCTCGGCGTCACCGGCCATAGCGCACTGAATATGTGGTCCGGCCTGGTGTTCAGCATTACGTTCCTGTTCTCCGCCATTGCGTCGCCTTTCTGGGGTGGGCTTGCGGATCGCAAAGGCCGCAAAATTATGCTGCTGCGCTCCGCGCTCGGCATGGCGATCATAATGCTGTTGATGGGGGTGGCGCAAAATGTCTGGCAGTTCCTGATATTACGCGCGCTCCTGGGTCTGCTCGGGGGATTTATCCCCAATGCCAACGCCCTGATCGCAACCCAAATCCCACGCCATAAAAGCGGCTGGGCATTGGGTACGCTCTCCACTGGCGGCGTAAGCGGCGCACTGCTGGGTCCGCTGGCGGGCGGGCTGCTGGCCGACCACTACGGACTGCGGCCGGTATTCTTCATTACCGCCAGCGTGCTGTTTCTCTGCTTCCTCGTGACGCTTATCTGCATCCGCGAGAATTTCACGCCGGTAGCCAAAAAAGAGATGCTGCACGCCCGAGATGTGCTGGCCTCGCTGAAAAACCCAAAGCTGGTGCTGAGCCTGTTTGTGACCACCATGATTATTCAGGTGGCCACCGGTTCAATCGCGCCTATTCTGACGCTCTATGTCCGCGATCTGGCGGGAAACGTCAGCAATATCGCCTTTATCAGCGGCGTGATCGCCTCTGTTCCCGGCGTGGCCGCGTTGCTGAGCGCGCCGCGGCTCGGTAGGCTGGGCGATCGCATTGGCCCGGAAAAAATCCTGATCTGCGCCCTGATCGTCTCCGTTCTGCTGCTGATCCCCATGTCGATGGTGAACTCACCGTGGCAGCTCGGCGTGTTGCGCTTTCTGCTGGGCGCAGCGGACGGCGCGTTGCTTCCGGCGGTGCAGACGCTGCTGGTCTATAACTCCACCAACCAGATTGCCGGACGTATTTTCAGCTACAACCAGTCGTTTCGCGATCTGGGTAACGTCACCGGGCCGCTGGTCGGCGCGGGGGTTTCGGCCAGTTTCGGTTTCCGGGCGGTCTTTATCGTGACGGCAGGCGTCGTGCTGTTCAACGCTGTTTATTCCTGGCTCAGCTTATCCCGGGCGCTACGCCCGGCGCGCATAACACAACATCGTGACGGCTAATTTACGCATTCATACTTGCACAATCATATAATCAGCTATTCTTTCCCTGAATACCTTCACGAAAAACAGGGAGACACCAATGACCATGTACGCCACGCTGGAAGAAGCAATTGATGCCGCTCGCGAAGAATTCCTCGCCGATAATCCCGGCATTGAGGAAGAAGATGCTGACGTGCAACAACTCAATATCCAAAAATACGTCCTTCAGGACGGCGATATTATGTGGCAGGCCGAATTCTTTGCTGATGAAGGTGAAGACGGAGAATGTCTGCCGATATTGAGTGGTGAAGGTGCGCAGGCGGTATTCGACGGCGACTATGACGAAATTGAGTTACGTCAGGAGTGGCTGGAAGAAAATACGCTGCATGAATGGGATGAAGGTGAGTTTCAGCTCGAACCGCCGCTGGATACCGAAGAAGGTCAGGCCGCAGCGGACGAATGGGACGAGCGATAAGCTCTCGTTACTCGTAAGGGCCGTGGCTGGCATCGATGGGCAGCAGTAGCGTGTCGAAAATCAGCGAAAACGGCAGATCGAGCACGGTGAGATAGCGCCATGCGGAATCGCGGACATCCCACTGTACGCCGGGGTAGTACTGATTCCCGTGGCCCTGTCCGGGAATGGTGCGGCTGATGATGCTGCCGCAGCCGCTGAGCAGGCATGCCATCATGACAACAATGATTACTTTCATTTCTGACCTCTAAAAAAATACCGGCGATTAAGCCGGTATTTTATTTGGCGGGTGGCGCTTCGCTTACCCGCCCTACTTAACAACTTACTTCGCCTTCAGGGCCAGCGGATTCAGCTTCACGTCCTTGTAGTAGTTCACCCACGAAGAGTATCTCTCCGGAGAAGTCCACACGCGGTAGTGAAGCCGTGCCATCGTCACCGGATCGCTCAACAGCACCAGACGACGGTCGCGGTTAAGCTTTTCTGGCGTCTCGTTCAGCGCCTGCTCAACGTGGCGATCGCGGGCGATCTCCAGCACCTGGCTGGCGCGGTGACGCGCAGTCGCCATCGCGGTTGCCAGCGCGTTGAATGACGGGTTAAACACGGCGTGCATAAAGCCATCATCCAGCGTGCGTTTGCGGTTCTGCTCCAGATAGGTATCGGTATCCACCAGCACCTGCGGCGGAGAATACTCTTCCGGGATCAGGAACAGCTTCCAGCGTTTGGTACGCAGGCCCACCGTAGAACGGCTGGAGATCACCGACACAAATGGCGACAGGATCAGCGAGAAGACGATTGGCGCCAGCCAGAACAGGAAACGCAGATCCAGCCAGGCCATACCAACGGCCCACACCAGGCCCAGCAGCAGCTGAGAGCCGTGGCGCATAAAGGCTTCACTCCATGGCGTAGAGTCATCGTCACGCTGCGGTGAATTCCACACCACTTCCCATCCCAGGAACGCGCTCACCACGAATACCGTGTGGAACAGCATACGCACCGGTGCCAGCAGGACCGAGAACAGCACTTCCAGCAGAAGTGAAAGGGTTACGCGGCAGAAACCACCGTACTCCTTCGAACCTTTACACCAGATCAGAATGATACTGAGCAGCTTAGGCAGGAACAGCAGCACCATGGTCGACGCGAACAGCGCAATCGCCAGCTCCGGACGCCACTGCGGCCACACCGGGAACAGCTGGCGCGGTTGCAGGAAGTATTGCGGCTCCGTCAGGGCATGCACAACCTGCAACGCGGTCGAGAGTGCCAGGAACATAAACCACAGCGGCGCAGACAGATAGGACATGACGCCCGTCAGGAACACCGCACGGTGAACAGGGTGCATCCCCTTCACCAGGAACAGGCGGAAGTTCATCAGGTTACCGTGACACCAGCGGCGATCACGCTTGAGCTCATCCAGCAGGTTCGGCGGCAGCTCTTCATACGAGCCCGGCAGATCGTAGGCAATCCAGACGCCCCACCCTGCGCGACGCATCAGCGCGGCTTCCACAAAGTCATGCGACAGAATGGACCCGGCAAACGATCCTTCACCCGGCAGCGGCGCCAGGGCGCAGTGCTCAATGAATGGCTTCACGCGGATAATGGCGTTGTGGCCCCAGTAGTGAGATTCACCCAGCTGCCAGAAGTGCAGACCGGCAGTAAATAGCGGCCCGTAGACGCGGGTCGCAAACTGCTGGCAGCGCGCATACAGCGTGTCCATACCGGACGCTTTTGGCGAGGACTGAATAATACCCGCGTTCGGATTGGCTTCCATCAGACGGACCAGCCCGCTCAGACAGTCGCCGCTCATCACGGAGTCCGCATCCAGTACCACCATGTAGCTGTACTGGTTACCCCAACGACGGCAGAAGTCATCGATGTTCCCGCTCTTACGCTTAACACGACGACGACGACGACGGTAGAAGATCTGCCCTTCGCCCTGCACTTCAGCAATCAGCTCCATCCAGGCTTTTTGCTCTGCCACGCAGATATCCGGGTTGTAGCTGTCGCTCAGGATGTAGACGTCGAAATGCGCCGCGTTACCGGTCGCCTTTACGGACTCCCAGGTGGCACGCAGCCCGGCGAATACGCGGTCAACATCTTCGTTACAGATAGGCATGATCAGCGCGGTACGGTGCTCAGGATTGAGGGGTTCATCCCCGACCGTCGACGCGGAAATGCTGTATTTGTCACGCCCCATCAGCAGTTGCAGGAAGCCCATCAGCGCCGTCCAGAACCCGGCGGAGACCCAACAGAACAGCACGGCAAACAGCAGAAGGATGCCGCTCTGTAAAATATACGGCAGCAGCTGCATGAAGGAGACCCAGATATCCTGGCCAATCATGTCAGCAGGGTTAATCAATGCCCAGCCCTGGTACGGCAGAATAGTTTTCATGTACCAGGTGGCGACAACCGTCTGTGCCAGCGTCAGCAGCAGCAGAATGTAACGACGAATCGTTCCCACGGTACGCCATTTCTGCTCGGACGCCTGTTGTTCTTTGGTCAGACGTGACAGATAGCGCGGCGTCACGTCACGCCCACGCAGGCGATCCCAGAAGCGACCCACTGGGTTGGTGCGCCACGGATCGGGGAACATAGAGGAACGCGTGGCCTTCGGCATCGCCTGTAGCTGGTCACGCCCTTCGTCATCCTTGATTAACTGCCCTTCTGCCAGCGAGTCTGGCCATGCCTGCTCCAGACGTGCCTTCACTGACCCCAGCGGCGTATCATCATCACGGGAAAAGTGACGATGTTCACCATCCAGCGCGGTGTGAACCGCGCGGATGTCGCTCGCAGGGAGTGCCGCTTTTTCAATGTCCGTTAGCGGCATGGCATCAATATATTCAGATGTATTATTCATTGGCAGGTAGCTGATAGCTCCAGGTTTCACTCAGCGGCTTATCGTTACTGACCAGCGCGGCGCGCATTTCAGTGGTCTGTTTCGGATCTTTCACCTTCACGCGCAGGGTCAAACGCCACCCTTTGGTGACCGGATTGTAACGCACAGCGTTCTCAACGATTTCACCGTTATCGCCAATGCTGGCCTGTGCCGTCACGGCAGTATCCGGCGCCAGTTTTTTCATATCCTGCCCGGTGAAGTCCACGATAAATGCCAGCGTGCCATCCGGCTGACGAATCAGGTTGGACTGCTTCACGTCCCCCGTAGAACGACGCGTCTGCATCACATACGCGTTATCCGGTGCGTGCAGTTTGTCTTCGTCACGGCTGAAGGTGATCGCATACTTGAAGTTCATCTCTTTACCGGCTTCAGGCAGCTGATCCGGTGTCCAGTACGCCACGATGTTATCGTTGGTTTCATCATTGGTTGGAATTTCAACCAACTCAACCTTGCCTTTACCCCAGTCGCCTTTCGGTGTAACCCAGGCGCTTGGGCGCAGATCGTAGCGGTCGTCCAGATCTTCAAAGCGGGAGAACTGACGGCCACGTTGCAGCAGACCAAAGCCCTGCGGGTTTTCCATCGCAAAGCTGCTGACGGCGAGGTGTTTCGGGTTGTTCAGCGGACGCCAGATCCACTCGCCGTTACCAGCATGAATGGAAAGACCATTAGAATCATGCAGTTGAGGGCGGAAGTTAGTCGCCGGAGACGGCTGATTCGGCCCGAACAGGAACATGCTGGTCAGCGGCGCGACGCCCAGTTTGCCCACTTTATCGCGCAGGTAAACTTTAGACTGCACGTCAACCACCGTGTCACGCCCTGGCATGATCACGAAGCGATAAGCGCCTGTCGCACGAGGGGAGTCCAGCAGCGCATAAATTGTCAGACGTTTGTCGGTTGGTTTTGGACGTTCGATCCAGAACTCGCGAAAACGTGGAAATTCTTCACCTGATGGCAGCGCGGTATCAATTGCCAGACCGCGCGCAGAAAGCCCGTATACCTGCCCCGCGCCAATCACGCGGAAGTAGCTGGCGCCAAGCATGCTGACGATTTCGTCGTTTTTATCTTTGCTGTTAATCGGGTAAAGCACCTTGAAGCCTGCGAAGCCGAGGTCTTTCACCGTGTCTTTATCGTGTTGCACATCGCCAAAATTGAAATAATCCGGGCTGTACTTGATTTTACGTACCGCGGTCGCCGTCACTTCATTGATGGCAACCGGCGTGTCGAAGTACATACCCTGGTGGTAAAATTCAAGCTTGAACGGGGTTTTAATATTGTTCCAGTACGCTTTATCGTGATTGAACTGGATCTGCTGATAGTCCGCGTATTTCATGTCGCGGAAAACGGAGGGCAGGTTACTTTTTGGCGCTTCGTAGCTCTTGCCCGCCATCGATTTAGCCTGTTTTGCGACATCATCGATGTTAAAGGCCAGTGCAGATGAGGTATACAGTGACAACAGCACTGCTACACCCAACCAACGCATTTTCATCATTTGTGGTTTATGTTTCATAATAAGTAAGCACTTCCCCCTTTGTGTGCTTATATCGATCCGATCCATTTTAATGGAAACTCAGGCAATCCGACAACATTATCACTGCTTTGTTCAGCTCGCTGGCTCATGGATTAAGCAAATGAAAGAACCCGCTTTTCACTTTGCGTGCTTATCCTGGAGACAGGGTGTCGGTCTTGGTGTAGGGTTGGCTCCGAATGTAACCATTATGAGCCTTAGGGATAAGGCGAAAAGTCTGAGAATGCGCAAAGTTATATGAGCACAACCCCTGTACAACGTGAATATTTCCTCGACTCGATCCGCGCATGGCTCATGCTATTGGGGATCCCTTTTCATATTTCACTGATCTATTCCAGCCACACCTGGCATGTGAACAGCCAGATGCCCTCCTGGTGGCTGACGCTGTTCAATGATTTTATCCATGCCTTCCGCATGCAGGTGTTTTTCGTCATTTCAGGCTATTTCTCTTACATGCTCTTCTTGCGCTATCCCCTCAAGCGGTGGTGGAAAGTGCGCGTGGAGCGCGTGGGCATACCAATGTTGACGGCCATTCCGCTGCTGACGCTGCCGCAGTTTATCATGTTGCAGCATGTTAAAGGCAAGGCGGAAAACTGGCCTAATCTCTCGTTCTATGAGAAATACAACACCCTGGTCTGGGAGCTGATTTCCCACCTCTGGTTCCTGCTGGTACTGGTGGTGCTAACCACGGTGAGTTTGCTGATCTTCAGTCAACTGCGCCAGCGCGCGAGCGCCGCAACCTCGACCTTCTTCGCCAACATCACCCTGGGCAAGCTGTCGCTGCTGTTTCTTGCGCTGGGGGTCGCGTATGCCGCCGTCAGGCGTACCCTGCTCATTGTCTACCCTCCCATTCTGAGCGATGGGCTGTTTAATTTCGTGGTGATGCAGACCCTGTTCTACATTCCCTTCTTCCTGATTGGGGCGCTGGCATTTATTCATCCCCGGCTTAAAGCGCTGTTTACCACCCCCTCCCCCTGGTGTGCGGTGGGTGCTGCGCTGGCCTTTGCCGCCTATCTTCTCAATCAGCGCTTTGGCAGCGGGGACGCGTGGATGTATGAGACAGAGAGCGTGATAACGATGCTGATGGGCCTGTGGATGGTTAACGTGGTGTTCGCCCTTGGCCATCGTCTGCTGAATTTTAAATCAAGTCGCGTCACCTATTTCGTTAATGCTTCACTGTTTATCTACCTAGTCCACCATCCGCTGACGCTGTTTTTCGGGGCGTACATTACGCCGCATATCAAATCGAATGCGCTGGGCTTCTTCACCGGTCTGGTCTTTGTGGTTGGCATTGCCATCGTGTTGTATGAAATCCACCTGCGGATCCCGCTTTTGCGGTTCCTGTTCTCAGGTAAACCTCAGGTTAAAGCGGGATAACAAAACGGCGCCTCCAGGGCGCCGTTTTTGCATTACACGCATCAAAATGCCTGGCTGCGCGCGGTCAAAATCCGCTGATACAGGTCGGCGGTGTGCTCATCGAAACAGACAAAAATGACTTTTTCCGGCATGGGTTTGAGGGAAAGGTAGTGATAAACGGTATTCACAGCGATCGTAGCTGCCGCTTCCTTTGGATAACCGTAAACCCCGGTGCTAATGGCGGGGAATGCCATGGTCTTATAGCCGTTATCTGCCGCAAGCCGCAGGCAGTTACGATAAGCCTGCTCCAGAATCTCAGCCTCATGGCGGTCGCCACCGCGCCAGACGGGTCCAACGGTATGGATCACCGCTTTGGCCGGGAGATCGCCCGCAAGCGTAATAACAGCATGCCCCGGCGGGCACTCTCCCTGCTGCTGGCGCACGGTTTTGCATGCTTCAAGGAGCTGAGGGCCCGCGGCCCGGTGAATGGCACCGTCTACCCCGCCCCCACCCATTAGGGAGGAATTGGCTGCGTTGACGATCACGTCAACGTGCACCGTCGTGATATCGCCATGAATAACGTCGATTTGCGGTCTCATAAACACCCTCTGCAACCCGCCTTTTTCATCAGTGTATCGCAGAGGGAGAAGGAGAAAAACTGTCGCGAAAAAAACGGCGGTTAACGGTAATCCACCTGAACGACCGCAAGCGTTTTCTTTTCATTCAGGTATTTCATGGTGACAGCGGCCAGCGCTGAGTGAGGATGATGGCCCCGGAGCGCCTCGTCATAACTGATGGTATGCGTTTTCATACGGTTATTTTCCGGGCAGGAAATCGCAAACTGCCGATGCCGGGGCGTGACTTCGCACGGGTCAGCGACCACCGCGCCACGAAAATGAATCACCCCACCATTCTCTATAGTTGCTGAATAAGCCGGAGAAAAAAAAGAGGACAGGATCAGTCCCAGACCAGAAATAATACACGCTGCGGATTTGAACATTATTTGTACTCCTCAATGAAATTCGTCCTTGAGGGGTAAAAACGCTCCGTTATGACGTATCAATTTAAGCAACCCGTTTGCTGGGTTCTTGATATCAGCATAGCTTACCTGTGCAGCGCCGCCACTTTATTAAATCATTGATTTTATGAATGATTAAAGCGTACTTGCCGGTGCGTTCCACTGCTGTGATAAATGAAGCGATTTTCCATCGGAAACGGTGACGATTATTTTTACCGCATCCCCTGAGCGAATATTTAAACTGATTCGCGTTAAATCAATCGGCTGATTAGCGGGTATAAAAAGAGTATTTTTCTGCCGCGATGTACTTTGTCCCCCCTGCCCCTGTCGGACAGATAGCACCTCAACCTGACATTCGCAGGCGTCTGCCAGCGTGACCTGAGGAATAATGGTTGTCACATTTGCCTGCTGTGAGGTGCTGAACGTTATCTGGCTGGCAAGCGCGGCAAGGAGAATGAAGGTGCTCATGAGATCCTCCCGAAAAAAAACAGGGCGCATGCCCTGTTTTTTGGTACAGAAATGAATCAGTACTGGTGTGCGGTCGCGTTGTTGCCGAAGCCAACCTGGTGCACAGTCACCGTTGAGCCGGACGCTGTCTGGTCTACCGCCGCGCCGTTGCCGCCGCCGAACTGTTTCACGTTGATAACAGAATCTTTGCTATTCCACTGGTCGATGGTGGCGCTGTTACCAAAGCCTTTTTGCAGCAGATCGATAGAACTGTCATCAGAGCCCTGGCCAACGTCTGCGCCGTTACCGCCACCATGCTGGGTAATGGTCAATTCAGAATCTCGGGCGTCCGTCTGCAAAGCAAGCGCGGAGTTACCGCCGCCGTACTGGTAAATGCTCAGGGTTGAGTCAGGGCCGTTATTGCCGCCACCCCAGCCACCACCGTGACCGCCGCCAAATTGTGGTACCGCACCTGCGAAAGCACTGCCAGAAACTACGATTGCTGCAATAACTGCCACTTTGAAAAGTTTCATGGTAAACCCCCATCGGATTGATTAAGGCGTCACACATCGCTAGCGTTGAATAACGCGAATAGCCATTTGCGACTGTCTCTGTACTACAACTGCTGTTTTCTGCGTACCATACTGCGTTATATTCGCCCTGTTACCCGAGCCTTTCTGGATAATCATGGCGGTGTTGCCAAAAGCGCCCTGCTTAATACTCGCATCGTTGCCGTTGCCGGTCTGATCGATATAAGCAAGGTTATACGTCCCTGACTGATCAACATTCGCGCGGTTATTCCCGCCCTCCTGGGAAATAACGGACAGCAATTTAGAACCGCCCTGGCGTACATCAGCATTATTTCCTGAACCCTGTTGACCAATAATGGCTGCCTGATTGTATGAAGCTTTACTTAATTCATTTATCGCAAAATTATATTCAGAACTGGCTAAATCTGAATCACCTGCGATTACAAACCCAGGCGCACCCAGTAATGTAAACATCATAAACAACGTTTTGTTTTTCATGCTGTCACCCTGGACCTGGCTATAAAAAGGTATTCCTTACTCCGTTAACGCGATTCGTTTTGTTAACGCCGCGTTACGGAAAAGAGTATGTCTGCCGAAACATGTTTAATATCTCACCCGTGCGCCTTATTTTTATATTCCCCTTCACCTCAAAGTCGTAAATCTCGCCTGAAACGATGGGATACTCGCCTAAAGCAGAAACCAAAAATGTCTTCCTGCGCTTGTACAACAGCGAGACAGGCTGTCCAACCTGTACCGGCTTCTTCAGACAAAAACGACAATGCCTTTTGTCACGCGCGTGACACGAAGCAAGTTTTCTTAAGAAAAAATTCCGGCTTAGGGAAGTCTTATGTTTTTAGCAGAGTTCATACTTTTTACCGGCTGGCTTACAGTAATAAAAAACCAGATAATACAACTCATTATAATATACCGTATGGTTTTTAAAATCTGTGCACGTTTATACACCTGTACAACTTTCCCCTTATCTTAAAATCTATTAACCCCGCAAAATACACAAATAAATATCGAATTTTACATTCTGTTACACGATTAACACTTGCTTTAAAGTTTGCAATAGCTAGATTGAAAACAGCAGTACGTTATTTGTTTTTAATTTTACCGCCTCCTTTGGAGGAAGGTTTTTTAACTACACACAGCAGTGCCACACCTGCAGTACTTCTGGTGCCCTTTTCAATAATACGAGGGCAGCTGCCGGGTGTCATAAATAACGTGGGGTTTCATCATGTTTAATGAAGTCCATAGCTTACCCGGTCATACATTATTGTTGATCACAAAACCTTCCTTACAAGCGACAGCGTTATTGCAGCATTTAAAACAATGCCTGTCACTTAACGGGAAACTTCATAACATTCAACGTTCTTTTGATGATATCGCTCCTGGCAGCATCATTCTTCTCGATATGATGGAAGCGGATAAAAAACTGATCCATTACTGGCAAGATAATTTAAGCAGGAAAAACAATAATATCCGCGTATTGTTATTGAATACGCCTGATGAGTATCCTTTCCGCGAAATTGAGAGCTGGCCGCATATTAACGGCGTGTTTTACGTTACAGAAGAAGAAAACCGTGTCGTGGAGGGTTTGCAGGGCATATTGCGGGGGGAGTGTTATTTCTCGCAAAAACTGGCCAGCTACCTCATTACCCACTCCGGAAATTATCGCTATAACAGTTCGGAATCGGCCCTTCTGACGCACCGTGAGAAAGAGATCCTGAACAAACTGCGTATTGGTGCTTCAAATATTGAAATCGCCCGTTCGTTATTTATCAGCGAAAATACGGTTAAGACACATCTTTATAATCTTTTCAAAAAGATAGCTGTTAAAAATCGCACGCAGGCGGTGTCGTGGGCAAACGATAACCTCAGGCGTTAATAGCATGAAACGCACCCTAAGTTGGATTGCCGCCGCAGGCATTATGCTTGCTGCCGGAAACCTTCAGGCTGTTGAGGTGGAAGTTCCTGGACTGTTGACCGACCACACCGTCACCTCTGTCGGACACGATTTTTATCGTGCCTTCAGCGATAAGTGGGAAAGCGATTATCCGGGTAATTTAACCATCAACGAACGGCCCAGTGCGCGGTGGGGAAGCTGGATCACAATAACCGCTAATCAGGACGTTATTTACCAGACTTTTTTATTCCCAACGAAAAGAGACTTCGATCAGAACGTCGCTTTCGCACTGGCACAAACAGAAGAAGCTATTAACCGCCTACAGTTAGATAAAGCCCTTTTGAGCACAGGCGATTTAGCAAAAGATGAGTTCTAGCAACGACACCTATTTCGGAGGCTGTAATGCGTCTCGCACACACAGTGATTTCGTTAATGCTCATTGCGCCGTTGAGTTGGGCCGGAAATATGACATTCCAGTTCCGCAACCCTAATTTTGGCGGCAACCCGAATAACGGAGCCTTTATGCTTAACCAGGCGCAGGCTCAAAACTCCTATAAAGACCCCAGCTATGACGATGATTTCGGTATCGAGACCCCGTCAGCTCTGGATAATTTTACTCAGGCCATCCAGTCGCAAATATTAGGTGGCTTATTAACCAACATTAATACCGGAAAACCCGGCCGGATGGTCACTAACGACTTTATCGTCGATATTGCCAATAAAGACGGGCAGCTTCAGTTAAATGTGACAGACCGAAAAACCGGTAAGACGTCGACAATCCAGGTTTCCGGTTTGCAGACCAGTTCAACTGATTTCTAAACAACCCCGAAATAAGGACAATTATCATGCAGCGCTTTTTTATTTTAGTTGCAGTGTGCTTATTAAGCGGTTGTTTAACTGCCCCGCCAAAAGAAGCCGCTAAACCCACCCTAATGCCCCGTGCCCAGAGCTATCGGGATCTGACGCATCTGCCGGGCCCTACCGGGAAGATATTCGTCTCGGTCTATAACATTCAGGATGAGACGGGCCAGTTCAAACCGTATCCGGCCAGTAACTTCTCCACGGCCGTACCGCAGAGCGCCACCGCGATGCTGGTTACCGCCCTGAAAGATTCGCGCTGGTTTATCCCGCTGGAACGCCAGGGGCTGCAAAACCTGCTTAACGAACGAAAAATCATTCGTGCTGCACAGGAGAATGGTACCGTTGGCGTCAATAACCGCATGCCGCTACAGTCTCTCACCGCAGCCAATATCATGGTGGAAGGCTCGATTATCGGCTACGAAAGTAACGTGAAATCGGGCGGCGCGGGTGCCCGTTACTTTGGTATCGGGGCCGACACGCAGTATCAGCTGGATCAGATTGCCGTCAACCTGCGCGTGGTTAACGTGAGCACGGGTGAAATTTTATCCTCCGTGACCACCAGCAAAACGATTCTCTCATATGAAGTGCAGGCGGGGGTATTCCGCTTTATCGACTACCAGCGTTTGCTGGAGGCTGAAATTGGCTATACCTCTAACGAGCCGGTCATGCTGTGTCTGATGTCGGCCATCGAAACCGGGGTGATTTTCCTGATTAATGACGGCATCGATCGCGGCTTGTGGGATCTTCAGAATAAAAGTGACGTGAGTAATGCGGTGCTGGTGAAATACCGTGAGATGTCGGTTCCGCCGGAGTCATGATTGGCGGCGTATAAAAAGGCGAGATTTTCGTCTCGCTTTTTTTTATTTACTTACCACAGGAACGTTCTGGCTCTTCTCGCGTCGGGCTGCAAGCCAGAGACCGCTGTTCTTCATAGCGTAGCCAAACAGTAATCCCAGCATGAGCGAAGGGACCACCAGCTTCCAGTCCCCCTGGCCTGCAAAGGTCGCGCAGGCACCCATGAACGTGCCGGGCACAAAGGACAACAGCAGATGTTTTGCCTGAACGCACATCAGGAAAGCCACAATACCGGTCATGACGTACCCCAGGATTTCCACATGCGGCGCCAGCGCGCTGCCCTTCATAATGATCAGCGCCCAGACCACGCCACTCAGTAACGTGCTGCCTGAAATAAAGAGCCCTTTAAAACCACCCTGCGGACAGGCGAAATAGGCCGTGCAGCCAAGAAAACCGGCCCAGCTCAACAAACCGAGAGATACCGCCACCCAACCCCAGAGGCCGGAGAGGATGCCAGTCGTGATTGCAATACAAAGTAATATGTTCATGGTGCGCATCTTAGCAGATGCGCACCCTAGAAATGAGATCAGAAGCACGTTACGTGCAAGTTGAAATGTATCGTTGCAGGATTTTTGTGATTTAAATCACTCTTCACTCTCTTCTTCCAGCTCATCCCACATGGCAGCGATAGCGTCACGCGTCAGCGGAGCCAGCGTTCTCCAGAACGGGGAGGTGGCGTGGGCTTCAACTTTACCCA
>NZ_JABMCU010000330.1:0-1930 GCF_013179605.1 Enterobacter sp. CM29
ATGGTACCTGGCAAAGTAGCGCAGCCTGGGAGTTCGTTGACGGTTACCGCTTCATAGCCTCTTATGGCACGGCCTATAAAGCGCCGAATCTGGGTCAGCTCTATGGCTTCTACGGCAATACCCATCTTGATCCTGAAGAGAGCAAGCAGTGGGAAGGGGCGTTTGAAGGCCTGACGGCAGGCGTAAGCTGGCGCGTATCCGGCTATCGTAATGACGTTGATAATCTCATCGACTTCAACAATAACCTGCAGCAATATTACAACGTCGGCAAAGCACGCATTAAAGGTGTAGAAGCGACAGCGTCGTTTGATACGGGTCCGTTGACGCATACTGTGGGCTACGACTATGTGGATGCCCGCAATGCGGCAACCAATCAACTTCTGGACCGTCGTGCTAAACAGCAGGTGAAATATCAGCTTGATACGCAGATCTATGATGTTGACTGGAGCCTGACGTATCACTATCTCGGCACGCGCTACGACACCGACTTTGGAACCTATCCGTCAGAGAAAGTTAAAATGGGCGGCGTCAGCCTGTGGGACGTCGCGGTTTCATATCCTGTCACCTCACATCTCACAGTTCGTGGTAAAATAGCCAACCTGTTCGATAAAGATTACGAGACAGTTTATGGCTACCAAACTGCAGGACGGGAATACACCTTGTCTGGCAGCTACACCTTCTGATCCGCGTCCCACCGTGCTGGTGTTTGATTCCGGCGTCGGTGGGCTTTCGGTCTATGATGAGATTCGGCAGCTCCTGCCGGATCTCCATTACATCTACGCCTTCGATAACGTCGCGTTCCCGTATGGGGAAAAGAGTGAAGACTTTATCGTTGAGCGTGTGATTGAAATCGTCACTGCGGTACAAAAGCGCTATCCCCTGGCGCTGGCGGTTATTGCCTGTAATACGGCAAGCACGGTCTCTCTTCCTGCCCTGCGCGAAAAATTCCCGTTCCCGGTTGTGGGCGTTGTCCCGGCAATCAAACCTGCGGCGCGTCTGACGGCGAACGGTATCGTGGGGTTGCTGGCGACACGCGGTACGGTAAAACGTCCTTATACGCGTGAGCTTATTGAGCGCTTTGCCAATGAATGCCAGATCGCCATGCTCGGCTCGGCGGAGCTGGTGGAAATGGCGGAAGCGAAACTGCACGGCGAGGCGGTATCGCTTGAAGAGCTGCGTCGCATTCTGCGTCCATGGCTGCGGATGCAGGAACCACCGGATACGGTTGTTCTCGGCTGCACCCATTTCCCGCTATTACAGGAAGAGCTGTTAAAGGTTTTGCCTGAAGGGACCCGGCTGGTGGATTCCGGTGCTGCGATTGCGCGTCGGACCGCCTGGCTACTGGAGCACGAGGCGCCGGATGCGAAATCAGCGGATGCGAACATCGCTTTCTGTATGGCGATAACAAAAGAAACCGAACAACTTTTGCCCGTTTTACGTCGTTATGGCTTCGAAACGCTCGAAAAACTGGCGCTGTAGCACGGTTTTGAGCAAAAAAGAGACGGTTGAACGTTTTTTTTCAAAGAGGGGTTGTCAACGTCTGAGAACTCCCTATAATGCGCCTCCACTGACACGGAACAACGGCTTACAAGCCGCCGGGACAGCGGGGTTCAGAGATGAACGCCAACAGAGAAAAGTGAAAATAATTGCTTGACTCTGAATGAGGAAAACGTAATATACGGGACCTCGCAACGATGAGCTGAAAGCCGCGTTGCAACTGCTCTTTAACAATTTATCAGACAATCTGTGTGGGCACTCAAAGTGACATGGATTCTTAACGTCCTCGGACGAAAAATGAATACCAAGTCTCTGAGTGAACATACGTAATTCATTACGAAGTTTAATTCACGAGCATCAAACTTAAATTGAAGAGTTTGATCATGGCTCAGATTGAACGCTGGCGGCAGGCCTAACACATGCAAGTCGAACG
>NZ_JABMCU010000331.1:0-1922 GCF_013179605.1 Enterobacter sp. CM29
GCATGAATTACCAGTCGGCTAATACTGTTACGTAACAGAATTATTTGTACAACAGGACGTAGTTAGCCGTGGCTTCAACCTGGCCTGCCGTCGCAGTTTTACCCGTGGGGACTTCCATAACCGCTTTGAAATGCAGCGTCTGGGTGGTTGATCCTGCCAGCAACTCAACCTCGTTGGATTCTCCCAGCGTGATAGCAGCCTCCGCATTATCCAGCAGACGTACACCCACGTTCTGCGCACCACTTGCATAGGTGTTACTCATCAGGCTGGTGTCTGTCGCGTCTGTCGCTGCGCTGGTGAAGGTCACATCCACTTTGGTAATTGGCGTGTCGGTTTCGTCTGCCGGATCGTCAAGCTGGCAGTTTTCCAGATTAATATCGACCGGAACCGGCGTGGATTTTTTGTTGGCGTTGATAACGGCCGTAGTCACTTCACCCAGATCGACTTCTTTATCAACGCTGTCTGGTGCGATGCTGCACGGTGCGTCAATAACAACACCTTTGAATTTGATTTTGCCAGAGCCTTGATCTTCAGCAAAAGCAGAACCCGACACAATGCCAGCCATAGCCGCTGCTAACAGTAATTTCTTACCCATATACATGGAAATATCCTTTTTCAGAGTGATTCATAATGTGAATATTAATTTCAGAATACTTGCAAAGTATACGGATTGGGGTGGGAATACGCGATTAACGTGACTTAAATATATTTGTAGGTGCTTTTAATTAATATTTTCAGGCTATCTTAAGAGACGCCTTTTTTTGAAATTCTAATGGGTTTATATTTGGTGGGTTATTATAGGGTAAATATATAGGATTGTTATTTTGAATAGTATAATGCCTCCGTATGAAACGGAGGCATTAATTCTTAACCAATACCTGCCGTTTGTAGCAGAACCAGACTCATCCCCATCACTGACATTCCACACAGCACGCCGTAGCTTGGGTTATTGTTGGGATCGATCTCTTTTGCCAGCGGCATCAGCTCATCGACAGAGAGCGCGACCATAATTCCGGCCACGGCAGCCATAATTGCAGCCATTACAACCGGGGATACGAGGCTACCGAGGATCAGCCACGCCAGCACGCCGCCGAGAATTTCAGCCATCCCGGAGATACCCGCCCAAAAGACAGCTGTACGTTTTGAACCCGTGGCGGCATAAACGGGCCCGGCAACGGCAAGTCCTTCAGGAATATTGTGCAAAGCAACGGCCAGCGCGACACCAAAACCCATTTCCAGGTTGCTGCTGGCCGTGACATAGGTGGCGATACCTTCCGGAAAGTTATGCAGGCTGATACCCAGCGTCAGCAGAATGGCCGTGCGTTTGATATTGCCAGGGATGGGGGCAACGCTTTTTTGCATTAGATCCTGCGGGTGCGCGTGAGGAAGGATACGGTCGAGTGCAAAATAACCCAGCAGGCCAATGATAAACATGCCATAGCCCAGAACAGGCGACATCCCTTCGGCGTGAAGCGCGGCGGGCAGCATCTCCATCAGCGAGATAAGCAGCATAATCCCGGCGGCGAAACCCAGCGAGAAGGCCAGCAGGCGATTAGAGGGTTTTTGACCGAGTACCCCAAGGAACGCACCGATAAAGGTCGCGGCGCCCGCAAGTAAGGTCAAAATCAAAGGTACTGACATGCATTCTCCTTAAGCGATATCTGGCATTCAAATTTCCTGATGATGATCTTCACGGTTATCTACGTTCATCTTCACCTGAATGCGCGTAATGTAGGCCCATCACTTTGTCACTTCCTCTAAGGATATCACCATGTCTCCTTCTCGTATGCCAGCACTGTTTTTAGGCCATGGCAGCCCCATGAACGTTCTGGAAGATAACGTCTATACCCGCGCCTGGTGTCAACTGGGTAAGACGTTACCGCGTCCGAAGGCAATTGTGGTGGTCTCTGCGCACTGGTTTA
>NZ_JABMCU010000332.1:0-1829 GCF_013179605.1 Enterobacter sp. CM29
TGCAAACCGCGTTGCGCGACTTTCATCGGCGCTATTATGTGGCCGGACACCTGCAATTGTGGCTGCAAGGGCCGCAAACGCTGGATGCGCTGGCCGAGCTTGCCCATACGTTTGCGTCCGGTTTTGCTTCTGGTGGCATGCCTGAAACCGCTCCCCCGTTGCGTCTTAGCGCTGAGGGAGATTTTCAGCTGGCAGTGACGGAGCGACCCGCACTGTGGCGTTGTCCGTTAATTCGAAAAAGTGACAACGTCACCTTATTTCGGGAGTTTTTACTGGACGACGCCCCCGGAAGCCTGATTGCCGGGCTGCGGGCGCGCGGGCTGGCAGAAGATGTCGCCCTGAACTGGCTTTATCAGGATAACGATAACGGATGGCTGGCGCTAACGGTTGATAGCGAACGACCCGAGGAGATTGACCCGCATATTACCCACTGGCTACGGGCGCTACAGCAAACGACGGATGAGCAGCAGCGGCATTATTATCGGCTGGCACAGCAGCGTTTCAGCGCCCTGCCGACGCTGGAGCAGCTGCGCCAGCGGGCGTTCGGTTTTGCGCCCGGTGCGGCGCCCGTAAGTTTTTCTGCCTTTTGTGCCGATTTACTGGCGGCGCCCACCTCGTATCTGGCCTGCAAAAAAATTGAAACCGCTGAAATTATCGCCAGCCAGGGGTTTGCTCTGCCGCTTAGCCATTGGCGTCGCCAGCCGGTTGCAGATGATAGCCCCATCGCGTTTTCCTTCTACCCGCAGACTGCCAGGTATGTTACGCCAGCCCCGACGTCAGAAGCCGCTCCGCTGCTGCATTTGTCGGCGCAGACACAACCGCCAACGCTGATCCTGCGCAGGCCTTTTTATTCGTGCCTGGAACGGGCGCAGGGGGTGGCGATGGGCAAACAGTTACGCCCTCTTCTTGCTGAACTGCGCCATATTGACGGCAGCGGCGAGTGGCAAACGGTTGACGGTAGCTGGCAGCTCACCCTGCGGCTTCCTGACGCTGTAGCTACGGCGGAACACATCATCGGGGCGATAATCGATCGCCTCTCCCACCCCGCCCCGGCTCTTACGCCAGTGCCAGAAGGCATTGCCATCCGTGAGCTGCTTCAGCAATTGCCTGAACGTCTGGCATCGGATCCGCCACGGGACGGCTGGCTGGCGGCGCTAGTTGGCGGCAGCGTCGCGCACGCGCACGGGTTAGCCCGGCAGCTTGGCCTGCTCCGGGCGCCGGTTAACGCTAAGCCGACGCCATTAAGCGGTTGTCCCGGCGGGATCGAACACATTCCGCACGCCAGCGCGGATTCGGCGCTGCTGGTGTTTATTCCCCTGCCGCCGGGCGCGTCGCTCGCCGCGCTGCGGCTGCTGGCATTATGCTGCGAACCGCAATTTTTCCAGCGCCTGCGCGTGGAACAGCAGATTGGCTACGTGGTCAGCTGTCGTTATCAGCGTATTGTCGATCGCGATGGCCTGCTGCTGGCGTTACAGTCGCCTGACCGCTCTCCCGTGAACCTGTTGGGTTGCTGCAAACAATTTTTGCGTGAGCTGACGCTGTGCGATGAGACGGCGTTCAGCGTATTGCGACAGCAGCTGGCGACTCAAATCCGGTCACCGATGAATGCCAGCGCCACGGCAGTAGCCGCCCTGCGCCAGCGCTATGGTTTACCGGTGTTAACGCCGCAGGCTGTTGATGCCCTGCAACATGACGAGATAATCGCACTATGGCGCGAGATGACTCGCCATCGCCGTCGCTGGCGGGTGCTTTTCACGGGCTGACCGGACCCGCCGCTTTCTTCATATCCGTGGTTTTTAGTCAAAAAAAAGCCCCGTACTACGACGGGG
>NZ_JABMCU010000333.1:0-1820 GCF_013179605.1 Enterobacter sp. CM29
TATTTCGTCACATCATGTTAGCAGGGATTTAATTAAATCTTCTTTCGATCGAATCATCTATTTTGGAAACGATGAATCAGATAGCCAGCTATTAGAATCGCTAAAATACACAAAAATTGATATCCCCCTTCTCCGTACCAAGGGCGTTCATCAAACATACTCATTTCACGCGCTCTACCTATGATGCTACCAAATTGCTCTTTATCTGCCTTGTAGTTCAGTAATGGAATTGTACCTGCAAATAACCAAGCAGTAAGAATAGTGTTCATAACCCACTCAGGGATCATATCCATAAAATCCGCTAAGGAGCCGCTACTATACGAGTAGCGCCGTGCATCGCTAAAGTGATAATAAAGCCCAGCCGCAATACATAATCCACATATGATCACTGATAAAACTAACGCCGTGAAAAAATTTATCCCGTCTGTAATCTGCTCAAACATATCTTCGTCTCCTTCTTGCAAGCCATTGTTAAGCAGGTCTTATTAAAACATTTTTTCCTTGTTAGTTCGCGTACTTGTTCAAATTTCTATTTGATTGATTTCATTTAACGTGACTTCTTTACCACTTCACTCTTTCGGATAAATCCTAACCGTTGTAAGTTATTCCTTTAATCAATCATTACAGTAAAGGAAGGCAAATGAAGGTGAATATCCGTCAGATAGTAGGCAACTGGGATCTTGGGTACGCAATGGATAAGCACATCGTTAAAAGCACTTTCATAGGGCATAACGAATACGGTCATGCGATGTTCGATACTGAGCGAACAGAGGTAGGAGAAGCGGTTTTTCAGCTTAAATACCGTGATATGTGGAGTCAGGTAGAGCCGCTGGCTGATTGCCTTTACCAAAGCGCCGTGCCACTTTTTCAAAACATTCAACTAATCATCCCTATGGCAGCTTCAAATCCAAGAGTCAGACAGCCCGTTACGGCTATAGCAGAGACTTTAGCCGCGAAGATGGGCGGGGGAATGCACTGTTTTGACGGACTGATTACGAAAGCACCTGGCGGTCAGTCTCTTAAGAACCTGAACACTAAGGCCGAAAAGCAGGCGGCAGTTGCTAATGCTTTCTCATTTCAACCTCTGATCAACGTTCAGGGTTCTTACAATGCCCTTATCATTGATGACCTTTACCATACCGGTGCTTCAATGGAAGCTGCGTGCGCGGCACTACGGGGTTATAATAAAATAAATAAAATCTATGTCGCCGCGCTTACCTGGAGATAACCATGACGACTGTTTTCGTAGCTGGCTCGATAACCATTAAGAAGCTTCACCCGCTTATCGTTGAGCGGTTAAAGAAGATTGTGGATCAGAAATTCAGCGTAGTAGTCGGAGATGCAAACGGCGTGGACTCATCCGTACAGCAGGAACTGCTTTACATGGGATGCATTAAGACCACTGTGTTTAGCAGCTCGCCTAAGCCACGTAACAATTTGGGTTCTTGGCCTGTTAACGTTGTAAAGACGGATCATGCTCGCGGAACCCGCGCATTCTTCACGGCAAAAGATATTCAAATGGCTGAGAAGGCTGACTGCGGCCTTATGGTTTGGGATGCGAAAAGTACGGGTACACTGAGTAATGTCATTGAGTTGCTTTCGCGTAAGAAAAACTCTGTAGTTTTCGTTAATAAAGCGAAAGAGTTTATTGTTATTAAATCTCCAGATGACCTTGATAAACTTATTAGCTGTATGTCTGCTATAGATCGAGCTAAAGCAGAAGAAAAAATTAAGCTAAGTGAAAAATTAAACAATCTAAAAAATCTTCAGATAAATATGTTTGCCTGATAAATCCATAGGAATTGTTATGATTGAGATTA
>NZ_JABMCU010000334.1:0-1807 GCF_013179605.1 Enterobacter sp. CM29
TGATGAACAATCTCGACCGCATGAAGATTGCGCTTTGGCAGGAAGCGTTCGTTCCGGCGCTGGTGGCTGAAGCGCTGCGCCTGATTAATGAAGACAAACGGCTTTGCGACGCGATTGCGAAAGCGGGTAGCGCGCTGGTGAAGCCCGGCAGCCGCCTGCTGACCCACTGCAATACCGGTGGGCTGGCAACGGCGGGCGTCGGGACGGCGCTAGGGGTGATTGCCCGCTCGCATCAGGCAGGCAACGTCAGCAACGTCTGGGTGGATGAAACCCGTCCGCTGTTGCAGGGCGGCAGGCTGACCGCATGGGAGCTGGGCGAGCTGGGCGTGCCGTATCAGCTGATTACTGACTCCATGGCCGCCAGCCTGATGGCAAAAGGGCAGGTGGATGCCGTGTGGGTGGGGGCAGACCGCATTGCCGCCAACGGCGACGTGGCGAACAAAATCGGCACCTATTCCCTGGCGGTGCTGGCGAAGTTCCACGGTATTCCGTTCTACGTCGCCGCCCCGCAAACGACCCTCGACCGGGACTGCCCGAACGGTGACGCGATCCCGATTGAGCAGCGCGCGGCCAGCGAAGTGACGGGCGTGGCGGGAAGCTTTGGCGCGGTGCAGTGGGCGCCGCAAGAGGCGCAGGTCTATAACCCGGCGTTTGACGTTACCCCCACCTCGCTGATTAGCGGCTGGGTGCTGGATACGGGCGTGGTCACCCCTGAAGAGGTAGCGAAAGGGAAATTCGCCTGAGTGGGACTATCCTTGTAAGGGGTTCCCTTTAGAGGACGTTATCGTGACGCTCGATCCTGAAACAGACTTAAAACTGGAACGCGTGGTGGATGCACCGCGCGACCTGCTGTGGCTCTGCTGGACCACACCGGAGCACATCAAAAACTTCTTCATTCCTGCTCCCCATAAGGTGACTGAATGCGACCTCGATCTGCGCGTGGGTGGGCGGTTCAATACCGCGTTTGAGGTGGACGGGCAGCGGATGGATAACCGGGGCGTATTTCTTGAAATCGATCCGGGGAACAAGCTGGTCTTTACCGATGGCTATACTGAGGGCTGGAAGCCGGCTGAAAAGCCGTTTATGACAGCGATCCTGCTGCTGGAAGATGTGGGGGAGGGCAAGACCCGCTACACGGCAATTGCGCGTCACCCAACGAAGGAGATCCGCGAGCAGCATGAACAGATGGGCTTCCACGAAGGGTGGGGCGTGGTGTTGGATCAGCTGGTGGGGTATGTGAAAGGGCTGAAACGGTAGTGCCCTTAGACCCCCTCTCCCTTGAGGGAGAGGGCTGGGGTGAGGGGGGAGAATTCATTGATTATGTTGAAGACAGATTTCTCTTTTTGGTATTCCTCATCTGACGAAATACTCGCTCTCCCTTTTCATCAAAGTATCTTTCCGGCCATATCACATCGGGTGGAATGTCTGGCGCCTGAGCGATAAGCAGTTCACCTTTAGGCCATGGTCGGGTAAGCGCATTTGCCAGTGTGGATGAGGAAAGGCCAGCCTTTCTGGACAACGCAGCCAGGCTTGTTCCATGTTTCTTTAGTGCAGCGATAATGTCGGCCGGGTGCCAGTTCTGATGTTGCATTGTGTCCTCCTTACATGTGTTCGTTACGTGCTCAATTATCCTATTTTGGGATAAGAAGGCAGCGGGAGGATATTCGATTTCAGGATATTTGTATGGAATCGGAACAATGGCTTCAGTTTACTCGGATGAATACCAGCGTGTTATCAATGCGTTGAAGAAAGCGCGTAAAGAGAAGGGGATGACTCAGGCGCAGCTTGCGGAGGCACTGGGAAAACC
>NZ_JABMCU010000335.1:0-1779 GCF_013179605.1 Enterobacter sp. CM29
CTGATCGACAGCCGCGATACCGAAACCGAGAATCGTCTGGAAGGGTTAAGTGACGCTTTCAGCGTATTCCGCTGCCATAGCATCATGAACTGCGTCAGTGTGTGTCCTAAGGGGCTGAACCCGACGCGCGCCATCGGCCATATTAAGTCGATGTTGTTGCAGCGCAGTGCGTAAGTAACAACGCCGGATGGCGCTGCGCTTATCCGGCCTACGTAACAGTAGGCCCGGTAAGCGTAGCGCCACCGGGCAAATTGCAGAAACCTTTAAAAACTGCCCTGAAGTTTAGACAGTTTCTAAAGGTTCCTTCGCGGGCCAAATGAAAAGAGCTCGCAGGTGAACCCCGGCACGTACACGTGGTGTGCGTGGTAGTTTCTACGGCGAAAGTAAGCATAAAAATGCTTAAGGGATCACGATGCAGAACGGCGCAATGAAAGCCTGGCTGGACTCTTCTTACCTCTCTGGTTCAAACCAGAGCTGGATAGAACAGCTCTATGAAGACTTCTTAACCGATCCTGACTCAGTGGACGCAAACTGGCGTTCCATGTTCCAGCAGTTGCCTGGTACAGGGGTCAAACCGGATCAATTCCATTCAAAAACACGTGATTATTTCCGTCGTCTGGCGAAGGATGCCTCACGTTACTCTTCTGCGATTTCCGACCCTGACACCAATGCGAAGCAGGTAAAAGTCCTGCAGCTTATCAACGCTTATCGCTTCCGTGGTCACCAGCATGCGAATCTCGATCCGCTGGGACTGTGGCAGCAGGAACGTGTAGCGGATCTCGATCCGGCTTATCACGATCTGACCGAGGCCGATTTCCAGGAAAGCTTTAACGTAGGTTCCTTTGCCATCGGCAAAGACACGATGAAACTGGGCGATCTGATTGATGCGCTCAAGCAAACCTACTGCGGCTCCATCGGCGCGGAATATATGCACATTACCTCCACCGAAGAGAAACGCTGGATCCAGCAGCGTATCGAATCCGTGGCGGGTCACGCGAATTTCTCAGCAGACGAGAAAAAACGTTTCCTGAGCGAACTGACGGCAGCCGAAGGCCTTGAGCGCTATCTGGGCGCGAAATTCCCGGGCGCAAAACGCTTCTCACTGGAGGGCGGCGATGCGTTAGTCCCGATGCTGAAAGAGCTGATTCGTCATGCCGGTAAGAGCGGCACGCGCGAAGTGGTGCTGGGCATGGCGCACCGTGGCCGTCTGAACGTGCTGGTTAACGTGCTGGGTAAAAAACCGCAGGATCTGTTCGACGAATTTGCGGGTAAACATAAAGAGCACCTCGGCACCGGTGACGTGAAGTACCACATGGGCTTCTCGTCGGATATCGAAACCGAGGGCGGCCAGGTTCACCTGGCGCTGGCGTTTAACCCGTCGCACCTGGAAATCGTCAGCCCGGTGGTTATCGGTTCCGTGCGTGCGCGTCTGGATCGTCTGGACGAGCCGAGCAGCAATAAAGTGCTGCCAATCACCATTCACGGTGATGCGGCAGTCACAGGGCAGGGCGTGGTTCAGGAAACCCTGAACATGTCGAAAGCGCGTGGTTATGAAGTGGGCGGTACCGTTCGCATCGTAATCAACAACCAGGTGGGCTTCACCACCTCTAACCCGCTGGATGCGCGTTCTACCCCGTACTGCACCGACATCGGTAAAATGGTTCAGGCGCCAATCTTCCACGTAAACGCGGATGACCCGGAAGCCGTTGCTTTCGTTACCCGTCTGGCGCTGGACTTCCGTAACACCTTTAAGCGCGACGTGTTCATTGACCTCTTCTG
>NZ_JABMCU010000336.1:0-1755 GCF_013179605.1 Enterobacter sp. CM29
GGCGGCTGTCATCGTCTGATTCTGGACGACGGACGCGTCACGCTCGACCTGTGGCTTGGCGACATTAACGACCTGACCGATAAGCTCGATGACTCAATGCATCAGAAAGTGGACGCCTGGTTCCTGGACGGTTTTGCGCCCGCCAAAAACCCTGACATGTGGAGTCCGCACCTGTTCAGCGCAATGGCACGTCTGGCACGCCCGGGCGCGACGCTTGCCACCTTCACCTCGGCGGGCTTTGTCCGCCGTGGGTTGCAGGAGGCGGGGTTTACCATGCGGAAAACCAAAGGCTTTGGCCGCAAACGCGACATGCTGGTGGGGGTGATGGAGCAGGATCTGGCGATCCCGGCACAGGCACCCTGGTTTGCTCGCCGCCCCAGTGCGTCGCGTGAGGTCGCCATTGTGGGCGGAGGTATTGCCAGCGCCCTGCTCTCACTGGCGCTGCTGCACCGTGGCTGGCAGGTGACGCTCTACTGCGCTGACGAGGCACCGGCGATGGGTGCATCAGGCAACCGTCAGGGCGCGCTTTATCCCTTATTAAGTTCACACGATCCAGCACTGTTCCAGTTCTTCCCGGCTGCGTTTACGTTTGCTCGTCGCCTTTACGATAGCCTGCCGGTTGCGTTCGACCACGACTGGTGCGGTGTGACGCAGTTGGGCTGGGATGAGAAGAGCCAACAGAAAATCACCCAAATGCTGTCGCTGGGGCTGCCGGAAACCATCGCCCATGCAGTGACGGCTCAGCAGGTTGCTGAGACCGCTGGCGTCGACACCGGCTGCGGCGGAATTCAGTATCCACTCGGCGGCTGGCTGTGTCCGGCTGAACTGACTTCTGCGGCGATAGCCCTCGGGCAGTCGCGTGGGTTGACAGTGCATTATGCCCATAAGGTTCAATCGCTAAGCCGCACTGCGCACTGGGAACTGCGTTTTGCTGACGGCAAAGCGTCGCAGCATGCCAGCGTTGTACTGGCCAACGGACATCACATCACTCAGTTTACCCAGACAGCGTCATTGCCGGTTTATCCAGTCGGCGGCCAGGTGAGCCATATCCCGACCGCGCCCGAACTGAGCAAACTGCGTCAGGTGCTGTGTTACGACGGCTACGCGACGCCGCAAAATCCGTCCAACGGCCATCACTGCATCGGTGCCAGCTATCATCGCGGTGAAACAGATATGCAGTACAGCGAAGCGGATCAGCAGCAAAACCGCCAGCGCCTGCTCGACTGTTTCCCGAATGCGTCGTGGGCGAAAGAGGTTGATGTCAGTGAGGGTCAGGCGCGCTGCGGCGTACGCTGCGCGACCCGCGATCACCTGCCGATGGCGGGAAACGTGCCGGACTATGACGCCACGCTTGAAGTCTATCAGGATCTTGCAGACAACAAAGAAACGGCGGTAAGTGCGCCCGTTTATCCGGAACTGTTTATGTTGGGTGGCTTAGGCTCGCGGGGATTATGCTCCGCGCCATTGCTGGCTGAAGTGCTAGCCGCGCAAATGAGCGATGAGCCGGTTCCGCTGGACAGGGTTACGCTCGCGGGGCTTAACCCGAACCGACTGTGGGTGCGGAAATTGCTGAAGGGGAAAAGGGTTAAGTAGGGTGCGGTCTGGTGTCCTCACCCTGGCCCTCTCCCCAAAAGGGAGAGGGAAGAGAAGGCGGCAACTTAGCGTTTAGCCTGCTGGAACAAATTGTCCCACATGCCCAGCACTAAAGACTGGTCGCGTGGAGACAGTTCCCCGGCCAGAATGGCTTTTTCAAGG
>NZ_JABMCU010000337.1:0-1710 GCF_013179605.1 Enterobacter sp. CM29
GGCTCAAATCCCGTCAGCATTGTGGTGCCTTGCCATCGCGTGATCGGGCGCAACGGCACCCTCACCGGCTATGCCGGGGGCGTACAGCGTAAAGAGTGGCTGCTGCGTCACGAAGGGTATTTTCTGCTGTAATTCCCAGGCTTTTTGTGCTTAATTTTCTTCCTGTTAGGCTAATAATCCTTAATCATTCTGTGGAATTTCAAGGAGATGGCAACTCGCTGCCGTCTCTTGTCTTTATTGGGGGTTTGCCAGACTTACGTCCTTACCAAAAAGATGTTAAAATTGACCAATATCAATTAAGGCTTGAGCAAACCTATGATCCCGGAAAAGCGAATTATACGACGCATTCAGTCTGGCGGTTGTGCTATCCATTGCCAGGATTGCAGCATCAGCCAGCTCTGTATCCCGTTTACTCTGAATGAGCATGAACTCGATCAGCTTGACAATATCATCGAGCGCAAAAAGCCTATTCAGAAAGGGCAGACGCTGTTTAAAGCGGGAGACGAACTGAAATCGCTCTATGCTATCCGTTCTGGCACCATCAAAAGCTACACCATTACCGAACAGGGCGACGAGCAGATCACTGGCTTCCATCTGGCGGGCGATTTAGTCGGCTTTGACGCCATCGGCAGTGGCCATCACCCGAGCTTTGCTCAGGCGCTGGAAACCTCTATGGTTTGTGAAATCCCGTTTGAAACGCTGGACGATCTGTCCGGTAAGATGCCGAACCTGCGTCAGCAGATGATGCGTCTGATGAGCGGTGAGATCAAAGGCGATCAGGATATGATCCTGCTGCTTTCCAAAAAGAATGCCGAAGAGCGTCTGGCCGCCTTTATCTATAACCTCTCCCGCCGTTTCGCGGAACGTGGCTTCTCCCCACGCGAATTCCGTCTGACCATGACGCGTGGCGATATTGGTAACTATCTGGGCCTGACCGTGGAAACCATCAGCCGTCTGCTGGGTCGTTTCCAGAAGAGCGGAATGCTGGCGGTTAAAGGTAAGTACATCACCATTGAAAACGGTGAAGCCCTGGCCATTCTGGCGGGTCACTCACGTAACGTGGCATAACTCTCCCGGATATCTTATGCCAGGTCGATAAATTTTCATGATTATTGATCTGGCAAAAACTTCCCCCCTGTTTCATTCAAGATATATAGGTTACTCTTTTACTTACAGACTGTGGTGACAGTAGTAAGGAGACCTGTATGGCAAAGTATCAAAATATGCTGGTGGCTATCGATCCGAATCAGGACGATCAGCCAGCATTACGACGTGCTGTGTATTTACATCAACGGATTGGTGGCAAAATTAAAGCCTTTTTGCCGATTTATGACTTCTCATACGAGATGACCACCCTTCTGTCGCCTGACGAGCGCACCGCTATGCGTCAGGGAGTGATCAGCCAGCGTACCGCGTGGATCCGCGAGCAGGCGAAGTATTATCTGGAAGCGGGCGTACCTATCGATATCAAGGTGGTCTGGCACAACCGTCCTTTCGAAGCCATTATTCAGGAAGTGGTGGCCGGTGGGCATGACCTGCTGCTGAAAATGGCGCACCAGCATGACAAACTGGAATCCGTGATTTTCACCCCGACCGACTGGCACCTGCTGCGCAAATGCCCTTGTCCGGTATGGATGGTGAAAGATCAGCCGTGGCCTGAGGGCGGGAAAGCCGTCGTGGCGGTCAATCTGGCCAGCGAAGAGGATTATC